>JASHPD010000326.1 GCA_030038315.1 Acidobacteriaceae bacterium | reverse complement strand
GAAAGCGAGCGTCTGGTCCATGAAAAAGAGGTTCTCGGTTTCTTTGTCTCTGGCCACCCGCTCGACAAGTACGCTGAAAAGCTACGCAATCTTCCCGGCGTGATTTCCGTGGCCGAAGCGCTGGAGCGCAAGCCGCCGGAGCGGCGCTGGAGCAAGGATTCCGACCCCGCGGACGAGCTTCAGGTTGCCGGCATGATTCAGGGGCTGCGCGTGCAAAAGAGCAAACGCGACCAGAAGCTCTATGCGCAGGCGCAGCTCGAAGACGCCACCGGCAAGATTGACCTCATCTGCTTCAGCCGCGATTACGAGAGGCTTTCCGGGCAGTTGAAGATTGAAGCGCCTGTACTGCTGCGCGGCGTGCTGATGGGCGAAGAGGATTCCGCGCCGAAGCTCTCTATTGTTTCCATCCAGGCGCTCGATTCCGTGCAGGTGAAGCTGCCGGCGGGCATTCGCATCCGCATCAATCTCGACCGCGCGACGGAGGAGATATTCTCCAATCTCCGATCAACGGCCGAAGCCGCGCCAGGACCGGGCAAGGTCATGCTGCATCTCGAAAAGAAGGGCGAGTACGCCGTGATCCTCGAACCGGAATCGATGTCCGTGGCGGCAGACAAGAGCTGGATTGAGCGTGTGGAAGAGCTGACCGGCAAGGGAACTGTCCAGGTGGTCGGCTGAAGCCGGCCACGGCGGTGCCTCTTGCACGCCTTTCTGCAACGTATTTCGGGGCGGTCTGAGCGGTATTCCCATGCCGGGGATGCGGCGCTGATTTTTTTGTGACCGGTCCCGGACAGATTTGCGATACTATCCCGTCCAGGCGCTTCGCCATCGGGGGCAAGCGGCTGACCATTACTTTGAAAATTCACTGAGTCCTGCACGAAAGGTTCAGGTACGTTCATGCGCCGTTTTTTACTCCTGCTCTGCGTGTTCTCTGTTCTTGCCTTCATACCAGACTTCATCGCGGCACAGCGGTCTGCCGTGGCTCCGCGTATCACCGCGCCCATCGATGAGTCGGCGCTGACTACGCTTCGCGGAGGCGTTCCGGGACGCGCCCGCGCGGAGTTCGACCAAGGCCGCGCTCCGGCAAGCGCTACGCTCAGCTCCGTGCGGCTGGTGCTCTCGCGCACGCCGCAGCAGGAGGCTGCGCTCGAAAAGTTTATGGCGGAGCAGCTCGATCCCGCTTCGCCGAACTATCACAAATGGCTCACGCCGCAGCAATTCGGCCAGCTCTACGGTCCTGCCGATGCGGATATTACGACGCTCGTGACGTGGCTGGAGTCGCATGGCTTCACTGTCAGGCCTGTTGCTCCGGGACGCACCAGCATTGCGTTTTCCGGCACCGTTGCGCAGATGGAAGCCGTCTTCCACACGGAGATTCACTCCTTCAACGATCATGGCGAGCAGTTTCTATCGAATGTCAGCAATCCGCAGATTCCTTCCGCGCTTGCTGCGGTTGTTTCCGGCGTTGCGCAGATGGATACCATCAAGCCGAAGCCGACTTCTATCCGCGGCCAAAGCGGCACATTTGATACCGAAAGCAAGCGCCTGCGACCGATGCTGACCATCGGCAGCGGAACTTCTACCAGTCCTTACGATCTTTTTCTTGTTCCCGGCGATGCCGCAACGATCTATGACACGCCGAACAGCGCAAACGCTAACTTTCCTATATCGGCTTCAAGTAGTTATAACGGCGTAGGTGTCACCATCGGCATCGGCGGCGATGCGACGATCCAGACCAGTACGGTGGAGAATTACCGGCAGAAGTTTATAGGCGACTCCAACGTCCCCACGATCACGAACGTCACTTCCGATCCGGCAACATGCACCGACGCGACTTCAACGAGCTGTGCGCAGGATGAGGCCTATCTGGATAATGAGATTGCCGGTGGTCTTGCGCCCGGCGCGACGATTCATTTTTACACCTCGGCGAGCCTCAGCGACGCCATCGAGCAGGCCATCAGCGACAACACGGTCGATATCTTCAGCTTGAGCTTTGGCGAGTGCGAGGCCGACATGTCCACGGCGGACAATCAAGCCATCAATGGCTGGTGGCAGCAGGCGGCAGCGCAGGGAATTGCCGTTACCGTTTCTACAGGAGACAGCGGCTCTGCCGGTTGCGACGATGACAATACCGAGTACAGTGCGGTTGACGGACTTCAGGTGAGCGGTTTTGCGTCCACGCCGTACAACATTGCCGTTGGCGGTACGGATTTTGCGGGCTTGACGAACAGCTTTACCGCGTATGTCAGCACCACTAGCACCAATAGCTACTATCGCAGCGCGCTTGAATACATTCCCGAGTCCACCTGGAACGACTCTGTTACCTCGGACGGCCTGCTCGCGGAAGATACAGCTTATGTAGACGCGAGTACGGACAAAACCAACATCGTAGCGGGTAGTGGCGGTGCAAGCTCCTGCTCAACGAATAGCAATACCAGCACGACTCTCACCAACTGCACCAGCGGCTACGCTAAACCTACATGGCAGACCGGCACGGGGGTTCCTGCGGACGGCGTTCGCGACATTCCTGATGTTTCCCTGATGGCCGGTAACGGGTTCGATGACGCCGCCTGGCTGGTCTGCACGGACGATACAGCCACCAGCGGCACTACCACCATTACCACCAACTGTTCCGCCAATTCCAGCGGAGAATTTTACTTTTCCGGTTTTGGCGGCACCTCTACTTCGGCACCGGCTTTTGCCGGCATCCTCGCTCTTGTCCAACAGATGGCCGGCAGCCGCTTGGGCATGGCTGCGCTGAATCTTTATAGATTGTTTAACGGTCCAAATGCCTCTGCCATTTTCCATGACACTACCGAGGGTAATAACTCCGTTCCCTGCGTATCTGGCACACCGAATTGCAGCCAGAATACCGCCGGTAATTACTTTTTAAGCGGCTATAACACTGGCGCGGGTTATGACCTTGCTACCGGACTGGGTAGTGTGGACGCGACGCAGCTCATTCAATACTGGAAGACGGCAACTGGAAGCGTGATGCCGACTTTGACGCTTACTTCAAGCTTGTCAACCATAACCACCTCTCAACCGGAAAGCATTACCGTTACGATTTCCGGCAGCTCCGGCACGCCGACCGGAACTGCGTCGCTTTCTGGCGGAGGCTACAGCACGGCGGCGTTGACGCTGGGCAACGGGGGCGCTACTTTCAACATCAATCCAGGTTTGCTTGCCGTCGGCAGCGATGTTCTCACCATTACATACAGTGGAGACAATACCTATAGCTCAAGCTCCGCCACGATTACCGTGACCGTAACGCTTTCCACGCCGACTGTGACGGTGACTCCGGCCGCAACAACGATTACCGCCAACACCGCTCTCAGTGTTAAGACGACAATTATTGGCGGATCTGTCACGCCTGCTTCAGGTACGGTTATACTTTCGGGCGGCGGATATACTTCATCCGCACAAACACTCAGCAATGGTGCGTATACCTTCAGCATCCCTTCTAATAGCCTCAGCGTGGGCACGGATACTCTCAGCGTTGCCTACTCTGGAGACAGCATCTATTCCGCTGGGCAGGGGACAGCCACCGTGACTGTTGCAGCCGCACCAACTCCACTGACACCCGTCATCACGGTTTCGCCCGCCTCTACGAGCATAGACTCTGCTCAGTCCCTCAGTGTTCCTGTTACTGTCACCGGTACTGGAGCCACACCGACCGGCACCGTCACGCTCTCCGGCGGAGGCTATACCTCCACTGCGCAGACGCTCTCCGTAGGCGCATACACCTTCGTCATTCCTGCAAACACGCTCGCCTCTGGTACTGACACGCTTACCACTTCTTACAGCGGCGACGGCGTTTATGCTGCGGCCAGCGGCTCGGCTTCTGTTTCCGTAACACAGACCACATATTTGCTTAGCCCAACCACCCCTTCCGCCATCAGCCCCGGCGGCAACGGGAGTTCTACCATTACTGTGAGCACCAATTCCGGTTATAGCGGCTCGGTTACACTTGCTTGCTCACTTACTTCTTCGCCGACGGGCGCCGTGGCGGCTTATAATCCCACCTGTTCGGTTTCCGGGTCGCCTATTACGCTTAGCTCGTCCGCTGCCAGCGGGACGGCTACGGTCAGCTTCTCTACCACAGCGGCCTCTGCCGCAGTTGCAGGTCACATAGCCGGAGCAAACTGGTTCAAGTCCGGCGCGGCTACGCTGGCGGCTATGTTCGTCTTCTTCGGAATTCCGCGTCGGCGGAGGTGGCGCGCGATGCTCGGCATTGTTGTGTTGATGGTTGTGTTTGGTGCGCTCTCAGCCTGTGGCGGCAGCAGCGACGGGAGTGGTAGCGGAAGCGGTGGGAATAGCAATCCGGGGACTACGGCCGGAACGTACACCTTCACCATCACCGGCACGGGGAACCCTGCCGTTTCTCCGTCGCCATCCACAACGGTGACGCTTACGGTGAATTAACCGCAAATGAAAAGCGGCCCGCCTCCACGACGGGCCGCTTTTACGTTTTTCCGATCCTTGTTTACTTGTCCGTTTTACTTCACGTTCCGCAATTTGTTGAGCAAGTCTTGCGGATGGACAGGCTTGGCGAGGATTTCGAAGTCGTAGCCCTGCGCGCGGGCTTTTTCGAGCAGGTCGGCGGTGGCTGCCTGGCCGGAAAAGAGCAGGATTTTGATCTCGGGCAGCAAGGCGCGAATCCGGATGGCCGCGTCGATGCCGTTCAAATCCGCCATGATGACGTCGGAGATGAGCATCTGCGGCTTGTATTCGGGGGCGAGCTCGAGGGCTTTTTCGCCGGAGTAGACGGCGCGCGCCTCAAAGCCGCTCTGGTTGAGGATCATGGACAAGGTATCGGCGATGACGCGCTCGTCATCGGCCACCAGGACACGCGGTTTGGGGGATTGTTCAGGCATATTCTCCTGTAATCGTCACTGGGATGAGTCTCGTTATACTGCATCCCCGGCTGAGATCACCAAGGCCCAGGCAACATTTTTTGACAAACCCCTTTGCCCAATGAGACTTTAACCCTGAGCAGCAGGCTCGGGGCGCTCTCATGCCGGG
>JASHPD010000325.1 GCA_030038315.1 Acidobacteriaceae bacterium | reverse complement strand
CCGATGTTGCGGAAGCTCGCGCCCATGACCTGCGTCTTGTAGCCGAACTTCTTGTAGTAGTTGTAGATGCGGGTTACCGACTGCACGCCGGGGTCGTCCGCGCCGTGGAAGTCCTTGCCGGTGTCCTTCTTGTACCAGTCGAGGATGCGGCCCACAAAGGGCGAGATCAGCGTGACGCCCGCCTCGGCGGCGGCAATGGCCTGGTGAATGCCGAAGAGCAGCGTCAGGTTGCAGTGGATGCCTTCCTTTTCGAGAACCTCGGCCGCTTGAATGCCTTCCCAGGTGGAGGCGATCTTGATGAGGACGTGGTCGCGGCCGATGCCGGCCTCATCGTACTGCTTGATAATGGCACGGGCCTGCGCGATGGTCTTCTCGGTGTCATAGGAAAGACGGGCATCGACTTCGGTCGAGACGCGCCCCGGGACAATCTTCAGAATCTCTTTGCCGAAGGCCACGGCCAGCCGCTGGAAGGCCAGGTTGGCCACCTCGGTGTCGGTCGCGCCTTCGCCCTTGTCGTCGCGGGCCTGCTTCAGCACCTCGTCCACAATCGCTTGATACTGCGGCATTTGCGCCGCAGCGGTGATGAGCGAGGGGTTGGTGGTGGCATCGGTGGGCTTGAACTGCTCCATCGCCTCGATGTCGCCGGTGTCGGCAACAACGACGGTGTATTTGCGCAACTGTTCGAGTAGATTCTGCGGCATGAAGACCTCCGTTTTGGCCGAAAACCGCGTGGGATTCGCGTCCGGCGTGCTCTTTCAGTGTACGCCGTTTTGGATGCCGGGCGTGAAGGCGAGGTTATTTCCGTTTCATCCTCTGAGCCGGATGCGGGCCGATCCGGTTCAGGCTGCCGCGAAAGGGTTGGAGAGCACGCCGAGACCGGGGATGGAGACTTCAACGCGGTCGCCGGGCTGGAGCGGGCCGACGCCGGCGGGGGTGCCGGTGAGAACAAGATCGCCCGGCTCAAGCGTGATGGCCGCGGTGATGTAAACGAGCAATTCGGGAATCGTGAAGATAAAATCGCTCGTCGAGCCGCGCTGGCGCACCTCGCCCCCGCTGTTGCCTTGCCCGGACCCGTCGTTGCTTTGCCCGGACCCGCCGTTGCCTCGTCCGGAATAGACGCGGGTTTCAAGCGTGACACCTTCTTGCGGATCGATCTCATCGCTCACCCACGGGCCGACCGGGCAAAAGGTGTCAAAACCCTTGGCGCGGGTCCACTGGCTGTCCTTTTTCTGGAGGTCGCGGGCGGTCACGTCGTTGGCCAGCGTGTAGCCGCGGACGTAGGAACGCCAATCCTCACCGGGATGGAGCCCAAAATGGAGCTTCGTCGCGCGTCGTCCGATGACAAGCGCCAGCTCGCCTTCAAAATCCACGCGCTGCGAGGCGGCAGGCATCCGGACCGTTCCGCCGGGAGCGAGCAGCGACGACGGCGGCTTGAAAAACAGCAGCGGCTCGGCAGGAACCTCGTTGCCCAGCTCTTTGGCGTGGTCGCGGTAGTTGCGGCCTACGCAGACGATCTTCGACGGCGTGACGGGAGCGAGCAGATCGGCTTTGGCCAGTGGCAGAGGCTGAAAGTCGAAGGCCGGAGCGGCCGAACGGTTGCGCTCAAGCCGGACGGCCAGGTCTTCCTCGGGCGCTTCGATCAGGCGCGTAATCCAGGGCTCGCCGTGGCGGTCTTCCACGGCGCCGTAGAGCGTGTCGTTATTCAGGCGGAAGCGGCAGTATCTCATCGGCGGAATCTCCCTGATCGGTTCCTGATTCGGTTCCTGATTCGGTTGCGGCCTTACTCCGAGGCGGGCACGGTCTCTTCGGCTTCTTCGGAGCGCCGGCTCTCATGGCCTGCCGGGCTGATGGCCGTTACGGCGTAGCGATAGGTGTGGCCGGGCTGGACGTTTGCATCGTGGAAGGCTGGACCGATGACCGGCGCGGCGGGCGAGATGCGCTGCCATTCGCCGTTGCCTTCGCGGCGATAAACGGCGTAGCCGGCGAGATTGCGGTCCCTGCCGGGAAGCCAGCTCAGGTCGATTGCGGCGGGCGCCTGCGCATTGGCTGCCGTGGCGACGGCGGCAAGGCCCTGCGGGACGGCCGGCGGAAAAATGTCTTCAAAATCGATGCGTGCGGGAGCGGTGATCTCGCTGCCAAGCTCCACGGTTTCGCCATCGACGGCGACGCGCGCAACACGCTGGGCGCGGTACTCGTAAACGGAACCGTACTCGACGGCCGTATCGAGCGCGCGGCCGGAGTCCGAATCCACGATCAGCTTCAGCTCTTCCGGCGCGCGCGGAGCAGGCAGCGGTTCGGATTTCTTTGCTCCGGGCTTGGTCGCGGGAGCCGAAACCAGCTTGCGGTAGAGGCGCACGGCCTGGCTGCTGTCGCCGGCGGTCCACGTGAGCGCGACGCCATTTTTGCGCGGCGAAGCGGCGAAGCTCTCCACCGGCGCGGGCGCTGCGCCGGCGACGACCGCCGCGCCGTTCGACAGGCCCGCCGAGCGGCCTCTGCGGTTTTTGAGCTCGACGAAGTAGACAAGCCCGCGCGGCGCGCCGGAAGCGAGCGCGGCGGGCAGCGTTTCGACAAACTCGCCCTTCGCGCCCGGCGCCAGGCTAAGCCGTCCGGCGGGCTGGCACGCACTCTTCTGGGCTGGATTTTGGGCTGAACTCTGGGTTGGATTTTGGATTGGATTCTGCGGCGGGTTTTCTTCCCTGCGGCAGACGGCCACCGTGACCGGGCCCTTGAGCGCCACCTTGTCCGTGTCGCGCTTCGGCATCGTCCAGGTGAGCGTGACCTGGTTGCCCGCGCGTACCGCATCGAGGTCCGTGACGCGGTTGGGCAGCTTGAGCGAGGGCGGCTGCGGCGCTGCTTCCATGCCGCAGCCCGACAGGAATCCCGTTGCGCCAAGCGCGCACAACGCCGCCGCAACGGTCCACGCCTCAAAGACTCTCCGCATCGCTTTTCAGTCTACCGGACGCGAGTGGGATGTAAACGCAAGCGGCAGCTCAGCCACGGCCGCCTTGAAAAACGCGGGGAACGATGCACGCTGTCCCATCCCAGGCGCCGGATGCCGTATGCTTGCCTACGAATTTTTGCGCGGAAAATCAGCACACTCAAACGGAGCCTGCATGTCTCTCGTCAAAGCCCGCCTTGCGGCCATGATGTTTCTTGAATACTTCATCTGGGGCGCGTGGTACGTTACCGTCGGCACATGGCTGGGCCGCACGCTGCACTTCAGCGGCGCCGAGATCGGGCTGGTTGCGGGAACCACGGCGGTGGGCGCGATTGTTTCGCCGTTTGTGGCCGGATGGCTTGCGGACCGCTGGATCGCTACGCAGCATTTTCTGGCCGCGCTGCACGCGATTGGCGCGGTACTGCTGTGGCTGGCCGCGAGACAAATTTCGTTTACCCCGATCTACTGGCTGGTGCTGGCCTATGCGTGCCTCTACATGCCCACGCTGGCGCTCACCAACTCGCTCGCCTTTCGCCACATTGCGAATCCGAAGCAGGAGTTCGGCCCGATTCGCGTGCTGGGCACCGCGGGATGGATTGTTGCCGGGTGGACGCTGAGCCTGCTGCACGTGGAAGCGACGGCTACGCCGCTGCGCATTGCCGCGCTGGCCTCCGCAGTGCTGGCGCTTTACTCGCTGACACTGCCCGATACGCCGCCGGTGCAGTCGCGCTCGGCGTTTTCACTCGCCAAGGTTCTTCCCGTGGAGGCCTTGCGGCTGCTGCGCCAGCCGGCCTTCGCGATCTTTGCCGCGGCTTCCTTTCTCATCTGCATTCCGTTGCAGTTTTATTACGCGTTCACCAATCTCTTTCTGAACGAGATCGGCCTCACTGACGCGGCGGGCAAGATGTCCTTCGGGCAGCTCTCCGAGCTGGTGTGTATGCTGCTTATCCCGTGGTTCTTCCGGCGGCTGGGCGTTAAGTACATGCTGATTGCCGGCATGGCGGCGTGGGCCGTGCGCTACGCTTTCTTCGCTTTCGGCAATCCGGGCGCGGGCTTGTGGATGCTCTTTGCGGGCATCCTGCTGCACGGCATCTGCTACGACTTCTTCTTTGTGACGGGACAAATCTACGTAGACCTCAAAGCGCCGGAAGAGGCTCGCGCGGCGGCGCAGGGAATGATTACGCTGATTACCTACGGCGCGGGAATGCTGCTCGGCTCATGGCTTTCGGGCGCGATTGTGGACCGCCATGCCACCGTCGCGGCGGACGGCTCCGCGACACACGCCTGGACGCCGATCTGGCTGACCGCGGCAGCGCTCTCCGCCGTCATTCTGCTGGTGTTTTTCTTCGCTTTCCGCGAGCGGGACGAGCAGACAGGGGATGAAAATCGCTAACTTCTTTTCAATTTTTAGAGAGCGAAATCTCTTTCTGATCCGTCTTACCAAGTGAAACCGCAAGAAAGTTGCCGGAACAAGAAAGCGCTTCCGCGGTTTCCGGGTTTTTTCTTCGCGTCGTACCGAAAAATTCCACTCATTCTCCTGCTCGTCTGGAGTAGCTGGTAGGTTATGCGCGCTTTCTGCTCTCTCGCTCGTCGCATCCTTCGCCTCAGCGCCCTGGCGGCATTCTTCGCCTCGGCTTATTCGCTTGCCGTTGCGCAGGCGGCGGACCGCTCCCATTCCGGGCGCATCAGCGGCACCGTTGCCGACCCCACAGGCGCGGTGATTCCGCAGGCCGTGGTGACGGCCGCACGCGCGGGACACGCTCCGATTACAACGAAATCCGACGGCATGGGCCGCTATGCGTTCACCGGCCTTGCACCGGGCGTGTATGTTCTTGAAGCGTCGGAGCCGGGCTTTAAGACCGCGCGCAGGGAAGGCGTGCGCGTTGCGGCCGACGCGTCGTTGACGCTCACCATAACGCTGGCCATCGCATCGGACCAGCAATCGGTTGTGGTGAACGCGAACGCGCCGGACTCGAGCCCGGAGAAAAACGGCGGCGCGATTGTGCTGAAGGGCGACGACCTGGACGCGCTCTCCGACGATCCCGACGAGCTGCAAAGCCAGCTCCAGGCCATTGCCGGAGCGGACACGGAAACCGGCACGCAGTTTTACGTGGACGGCTTCACCGCGGGCAAGCTGCCGCCCAAGTCGGAGATCCGCGAGATTCGCATCAACCAGAACCCCTACTCGGCGCAATACGAAGAGATCGGCTACGGGCGCATCGAGATCCTGACCAAGCCGGGCACGGACAAGCTGCACGGCGACTACTGGATGCAGGGCAACAACTCGCCGTGGAACGCGCTGAATCCTTTTGTGACCTCGCAGCCGCCGTACTACTCATGGGAGCTTGCGACGGACGTGGACGGGCCGATCAGCAAGAACGCTTCCTATTTTGTGACCCTGTGGACGCAGAAGGCCATCAGCGACTCGATTGTGAACGCGGAGATTCTGGACTCCGCGCTCAATTCCACCGCCTTTACGCAGGCGGTGAGCACGCCGTCCGACAACCTCTACTTCACGCCGCGGATCGACTGGCAGTGGGGCAAGGTGCACACGCTGAGCGTGCGCTATGAGCTCGACCGCAACACGGCCAGCAACTCCGGCGTCGGGCAGTTTGCGCTGGCCTCGCAGGCCATCAACACCTCCAACATGGAGCAGGTGCTGCAGATCAGCGACTCGCAGGCCTGGAGCGTGCACGTCCTGAACGACCTTCACTTCCAGTACATCCGCGACCGCAACAACCAGACGCCGCTCTCGACCGGCACCACGCTGGCCGTGCAGGGCGCCTTTACCGGCGGCGGCAACAACACCGGCATCAACCGCGACGCGCAGGATCACTACGAGCTCCAGGACATTCTGCGCATCGATCACGGCCCGCACGACCTCAACATGGGCGGAAGGCTGCGCGTGCTGCGCGACGCGAACTACTCGACCGGCGGCTACAACGGCTCTTACACCTTTGCCTCGCTCGCCGCTTACCAGGTCACCATGCAGGGCATCCAGAACGGGTGGACGCCGGCGCAGATCAGCGCGGCGGGCGGCGGCGCGAGCCTCTTTACGCAGACCATGGGCACGCCCTCTGTCATCGTCGCCATGGCCGACGCGGGCATCTTTGCCGAAGACAACTGGAAGCTGAATCCCAACGTGACCTTCAGCTACGGCCTGCGCTTTGAGTCGCAGACCGGCATCCACGATCATGCCGATTACGCGCCGCGCATCGGCTTCGGGTGGACGATTCCCGGCGGCAAAACGGCCCCCAAAGGCAAAGCCGATAAAGCCAAACCCAAGCCTCCCATCGGCATTGTGCGCGGCGGCTTCGGCATCTTCTATATGCGCTTTCCATCGTCGGCGCTGCTGCAGGCCGAGCGGCAGAACGGAGTCACGCAGACTGCGGTCGTCGTCAACGATCCCGACTTTTTTCCCGGAACCTGCACGACCGATCCTTCCGACTGCGCGCAGAGCGCGGCGTCCGCAACGGCGCCGACGATTTACAGCATCAGCCCGTCGATGCGCGCTTCGTACCTGATGATGGGCGGCCTGGGAATGGATAAATCCATCGGCACGCACGTTTCGCTTTCCGCCAACTACATGTATTCGCGCGGCGATCACCAGTTCCTCACGCGCAACATCAACGCGCCGCTGCCCGGCACTTACATCGTCGGCGATCCGACCAGCGGCGTGCGCCCGCTGGGCATCAACGAAAACATTTACCAGTACGGCTCGGAGGGCGCTTCGGAGCGCAACCGCTTCACGTTCAACGGCAGCTACCAGATCAAGGGCGGCGGCCTTTGGGGCTTCTACATGCTGAGCAAAGCCGATGCCAATACCGGAGGGCTGACCAGTTTCCCCTCGAACCAATATGACCTGAATGTGGATTGGGGACGCGCTTCGTGGGATATCCGCAATCGCGTCTTCTTCGGCGGCTTCTTCCATCTGCTCAACGGCTTTTCCGTCAATCCGTTTTTTATTTACCAGTCGAGCTCGCCATTCAATATTACCGTCGGGCAGGATTTGAACGGCGACACGCAATTCAACGACCGGCCAGCTTTTGCCACGGACCTGTCGCGGTCCAGCGTCTACTACACCAAGTGGGGCGTCTTCGATGCAGACCCGATTGCCGGGCAGAAGATCATTCCGATCAACTACGGCAAAGGGCCGGGGCTCGTTGTCTTTAACCTGCGCATGAACCGCAGCTTCAACTTCGGGCCCAAGCTGCCGGATAATCCTCCCGCGGGAACGTCGGCTGCAACCCCTGTAATCGGCACGCAGAGCACCGCATCCAAAGCGCCGGCCAAAGCAAAAAAGAAGCCGCCGGTTCAGCGCAAGTACACGCTCGGATTTGGCGTGCAGGCGCAGAACCTGTTCAACCATCCGAACTACGCGCCGCCGGTCGGCGTGCTCGGCTCGGCATATTTCGGCGAGTCCACGGCAATGGCAAGCTCATTCAACGCATCGCCGGACCGCAGCATCAACTTTGAAACCTTCTTCCGCTTCTAAAAAATGCGCGCTGAATAGCTATCCAGGCGAATTATTCGGCACGCAGCATCTCAACAGGATTCACCCATGCGGCGCGCAGTGCGGGAACGAACGCAGCCAGCGCGGAAATCACGAGCAGAAGCACGCCAACAGCGGCGAGCGTGAGCGGATCGAGATCCTTCACGCCGAAGAGAAACGAGCGAATCGCGTAGCCCGCGGCCCACGCGCCGGCAATGCCGGGGACCAGTCCGAAGAGCACCATCCCGCCGGCCTGCCGCGCGACCATCCCCGTAACGCGCTGCCGCGAAGCGCCGAGCGCCATGCGCACGCCGATCTCGCGCCTCCGCTGCGTAACCGCATAAGCCAGCACGCCGTAAATGCCCACCGCCGAGAGCAGCAGCGCCACCGCGCCAAAGCCGCCCACGAGCCGCAGCGCAAGCCGCCGCTGGCTGAGCGATGCGGCGATGCTGTCCTGCATCGGCGCAAGGTTCATCTCCACCATCTGCGGAGCTACCTGTTTAACGGTCGCACGCAATTCTTTGTCCAGAACATCCTGCGCGAGGCTGGAGCGCACCGCATACTGCGCCGACATGCTGAAGATCACGTTCAGGAATGAGCTTTTCGGCAACGCAAGATAATTCATGTACACCATCGGCTGAAAAGGCGCACCAAGATCGCCGCCCTGCAGCTCGTTCTCTACCACTCCAACGACGGTCATCTTCTGCGTGAAGGGCAAATCCGCATCGGTTTCGCTGGGATCGCGATGTGCCTCGATCCATGCGCCAATCGGCTCGCGCCGGGCGAAATACTCATGAACAAAGGCCTCATTCACCAGCACCGGAATCGTTCCGCTGGTTGTTTCGTCCTCGCGCGTAAAGCTGCGGCCGCGCAGCAGGCGAATGCCGCTAGTGCGCACAAAATCCGTGCTCACAAAACTGTAATCCGCCGAGTCGCTCGCGCGCCACACGTGGTCCTCAGCGTCTGGGATACTGTGAAGAACAACGTTTAAATTTGAAAACGGAATCGAGGTCTGCATCGTCACTGACTCGACGCCGGGAAGCGTTTCAAACTTCCGCAGCAGTTGCGTCTCGATCTGGCGCGAAATCTCACCGTTCTGGTGCGAGTTCTTCGGCATCAGGACGAGCGTGGTGACATGATGCGGATCGAAACCCAGCTTGACGTGCTCCAGCGCCTGAAAGGTACGCGCAAAGAGGCCGCAGACGGCCAGCAGCACACAGGTCAGCGCCACTTGCAACGAAACGAGAATCCCCGGCAGGCGACCCGTGCGCGTAACGGTTCGTGCACCCATGCGCGCGCGTGTCTGCCTGCGGATGCGGAGCATGGGCGTTAGTGTGGCGGCCATGCCCACAAGCACGGCGAGCAGCGCGCACGCGGCCAGCACCTCGGAATGCACCGCAAGCTCGTTGAAGCGCGCATACTGGCCGCCGTAGGCTTTGCGCACCGCCGCCACGGCAGCATAGGCCATTGCGCCGCCAAGCGCCGCGCCGGCCAGCGACGCCATGAGGCTTTCGGCAAGCAACTGCTGCGCCAGCCGACCGAGACTCGCCCCCAGCGCAGCGCGAATCTGCATCTCCGCCATGCGGCTTGCGGCGCGGCCAATCTGTAGATTGGCCGCATTGGCGCAGGCGATGAGCAGCAGCACGCCTACTCCGCCGAGCAGCATCAACAAAGGCTTCTGTACGTCGCCGGTCACGAACTCCTGGTATGGAACGATCTTCAGCACGTCGTGCTTTGCCGCGGCCGTCGGATCGATGTACGCAAATGCGCTCTGCGCCTCGGCGCGCGCCCGCTGAATGGAAACGCCTCTCTTCAGCCGCACCAGCACGGAGCCTGCATTAAAGTTGTCGTCTTCGTCTTCGCCCTTCGCATTCAGCGTGATCGGCGCATAAACCACAGGTCCATCCTGGCTCTGCGGAAAGCGCACGCCTTCCGGCAGTACGCCGATCACTGTCCAGGTGCGGTCTGACATCTGAATGGTTGTGCCGACGGCCCTGGGGTCTGCGTGAAGCCGTTCGCGCCAGAAAGCATCGTTTACGACCACTACGGGAGCCCTGGCGTCCGACGGCTCAATCAGCCGTCCCAACCGCTCGCGTACTCCCAGCACTGTAAAAAGATCGGGAGTCGCTTGAACGGAGATTGCGATTCGCGTTCCATCCTGCGCAACCACCGGATGCGCGGCGAGGTAGTAAGCGCTCAGCGCTGCAAAGGCGCTTACATTGCGGCGCAGCGTATCCGCCTGCTTGTAGGAAATGGAATAGGAAGAAGCCGATGTGCCTTCCTGCTGTCCCTGTACGTAAATCAACGCAAGCTGCTCGGAGTGCGGCAGCGCTACCGGGCGCAGCAACACGGAATCCACAATCGCCAGCATTGCCGTGACCGAACCAAGGCCGAGGGCCAGCGTGAGAACGAGCGTTGTTGTGTAGCCGGGCGCATGAATGAGCCGGCGCAGTGCGTAGCGAAGGTCGTTGAGCACGCGCTCCAGCCATACTCCGCCCCATATCTCGCGCGAGCGTTCCGCGGCCAGCAGCGCGTTGCCGAATTTCCTGCGTGCTTCGGCTCGCGCTTCCTCGGGCGGAACTCCGGCATCGATGCGCTCCTGGGCTTCGATCTCGATATGCGCTTCCATCTCGGCAAGCAGCGCTTCGCGGCGCTTTTTCCATCCAGACAGGATGCTGGGCATGACGCCTCCTTCGCTGCTATTGGCCTTCCTCAACGGGCGGCGCAAGAATCTGCGCAATCGCACGCGAAAACTTTTGCCATCGGCCCTCTTCGGCATAGAGCTTTTTACGCCCCTTAGCCGTGAGCCGGTAAAACCTTGCCTTGCGGTTGTTCTCAGAGATTCCGTCGGAGGCTTCGATGAGCCCCAGTTTCAGCAGCCGCTGCAATGCGGGATAGAGCGAGCCGTGGCCCACTTGCAGCACATCGTCAGAACGCTGCTCAATGGAGCGGGCAATCGCGTGGCCGTGCGCGCGGCCGAGGGCCAGCGTCTTCAGGATGAGCAGGTCAAGCGTCCCCTGCAGCAGATCGAGCTGTTCTTTCGCTTCTCTAGTCGTCATTCGACCCAAGACTAGGCCCGCTCAGGTCGAATGTCAAGGGGAACCTTTGTGCAATTTTCCTGCACGCTTCCGCACATCCCCCTTGCGGCTTTTTTCTGCCGCAAGGTATGTCAATCACAGAAGCATGTACCACAAAAATGGCGCGCGGAGCGCGCAGATGCCTGGACGGCCAGTCCCGGCCAGTCCCCTCAGATGTTGAATTTGAAGAAGAGAATGTCGCCGTCGCAGACGACGTACTCCTTGCCTTCGGAACGGTAGAGGCCTTTTTCTTTTACGGCCTGCTCGCTGCCCAGTGTGAAGAGGTCATCGCAGTGGTAGGCCTCGGCGCGGATGAAGCCGCGCTCAAAGTCGGTGTGAATCACGCCGGCCGCGCCGGGAGCTTTGGTGCCTCGATGAATGGTCCATGCGCGGACCTCCTGCACGCCGGCGGTGAAGTACGTGATGAGATCGAGCAGCTTGTAGGCGGAGCGGATGAGGCGGTTGAGACCCGGCTCTTCAAGGCCCATCTCTTTCAAGAATTCCAAGCGCTCGGGCGGATCGAGCTCGGCGATTTCCGATTCCAGGGCTCCGCAGATGCGGACCACCTGGCTGCCTTCTTCGGCGGCGCGCTTCTCCACGGCTGCGGTCCACTCGTTGCCACTGGTCAGACCCGCTTCGTCCACGTTGGCCACGTAGAGCATCGGCTTGGCGGTGATGAGAAACAACTCGCGTGCGGCCGCAAGTTCTTCTTCGGTGAGGTCGGCTACGCGCGCGGGCCTGCCGGCTTCGAGCGTTGCCTTCAGCTTGCCGAGCGCGGAGAATTCCGCCTTCACCTTTGCATCCGTTGTGCTCTTCACTTGCTTCTCGACGCGCGCCAGGCGCTTTTCGACGGATTCGAGATCGGCGAGCATCAGCTCGGTGTTGATGACATCGATATCGTCGAGCGGACTGATCTTGCCGGCGACGTGGATCACATTCTCATCGTCGAAGCAGCGGACGACGTGTGCCACGGCATCGGTCGAGCGGATGTGGCCGAGGAATTGATTGCCGAGTCCTTCGCCCTTGCTCGCGCCGGCGACGAGGCCGGCGATATCGACAAACTCCATCGTGGTGGGAACGATGCGGTTGGGCTTGACGATCGCGGCAATCCTGTCGAGGCGCGGGTCAGGAACGGTGACCACGCCCACGTTGGGATCGATGGTGCAGAAGGGGTAATTCGCCGCCTGGGCTTTGGCCGAGGTGAGTGCGTTGAAGATAGTGCTCTTGCCCACGTTGGGCAGGCCAACGATGCCGCAATTCAAAGCCAAGGTCGTTGCTTCCTTTACTGGGAGTGCTGAAGACGATCTCCGCGCCGGCGCCGGTTCAAGCTCAGGCACGGCGCAGGCCGGGCTGAATCTTTCGCGGCTAAGTCTTTCGCGGATCGTCCAAAAGACTATTTTAGAGGCCTGGCCGCAAAAACGCGTCTGCCCGCGTCTCCATTCGAGGTGCGGGCAGACGATTCGAGATCC
>JASHPD010000324.1 GCA_030038315.1 Acidobacteriaceae bacterium | reverse complement strand
AACACAACCGACATTACCCTCATTACCGGGCCTGTCGCATTTGTTTATTCCGCTTCCACGCCTCCGGGGCCGCTTCTGGAGATATCGGATGCAGAAGAGCAGGGAACGCTCGTGCCCTGGATGGGGATGGCCCCGTTCTCATTCGGCAATGCCGTCTTCCAGGTCTCCGGTCAGTTTACAAACCTCAGCCAGTTGCCTTTCACGGCTGCCTTCAATGCGTCCAACGTGGTCCCCGGCCAGAGAATCTCTGTGACTTCGCACGCGCCGTCCTTTCCGGATGGCAACAGCAACGCGGCTTTGACCAGCGTCATGCTCGTCTCGCAAACCATCGACGGCACGGTCAGCGCCATCGGAGACGAGGGCGGGTTCACCACCTACACGGTCACTCTCGCGCCGTACGATTCATTTCCCGCACTCGCCAACCAGTCCGGGCAGACAACGCTGCTTTCGCATCCCAACACCGTCGTTGTCTATGCCGACGCCAACACGCAGATGCTCAACTCCACCCCTATCGCCGTGGGCAGCGTGGTCCGCTTCTCCGGGGTGGTTTTTAATGACAACGGCACGCTGCGCATGGATTGCGCGCAGATCCATGACGGCGTTCAGGAGTAATCGCCTGTCCCATCCTTCCGAGCGGCCTTTGCCATCGTATCCGCTCAGAAAATTCTGTACCCGATGCCCACGCTGATCCCATACGGTTGCAGGGATTTGTTGTAGTTGCCGTAGCCCTCTGTGCCCGGCGCCGGATGGAGCGGGAATGCTCCCGGCCACACCGGCCAATTCTGGTACTCAACATCGAGCGCGCGCAGGCTCCAGCGCGGGCTCAGCCGGTAGTCCACCGTGCCGCCGGCGACAATCGCCGTATAGGAGCCGAAGGCGTAAACGTCGCCCGCCGGAAACTGCATCCTGCCCAGCCCGATGAGCGCCTTGCCGAAGATCTGCGCCCGGCCGAATTGCTTGATCGGAATGCGCGGCCCGATCAGGTAGTTGTCCTGGTGCTCGCCGTAGAATTCGTTGAAGCGCATCCAGCGCCCTTCGGCCTCAAGCTGGAACCAGTGTGAAAAATGTATGTCCACATAAGTTCCCGCGCCAAATAGCGGATCGGGCGTCGCGTAATCCGGCCGGAAACCCGAGGCGATCGCCCCGGCCGTCAGGGAAAAGTGGCCTTCCGTGGCCGACGGAACGGCCTGCGCGCACGCGGCAACGGAAGCCGCAATCATCAACAACACGGCAGCAGGTTTTGCAATTTTCATGTTCTCTCCACCCTATATGGGCCGGCTTTACCGAGCCATGATTTTCCAATCGCGGTTGACGAAAATAATTCTGCAAAGAAAGGCCGGAAGCAAACGCTCCCGGCCTTCAGGTCTTCCCATCTGATCGATTGCCGCAGAGCCTAGCGTTGTGGAGCCGGAGCCTGCGGCTGTGCAGGAGGCGGCGTAGCCGTGCCTGTCGCGGGTGCGGCATTCGGGTCTGCCGCGGGTGCGGGCGCAGGCTGCCCTCCCGGAACGGTTGCATCCGTCGGGGCCGTATAGCGCTGCAGGCGGTAGTAGATCGGCGTCACTTCGAGCGGCATCTTGTCGCGCGCGTTCATCGGCGGATAGAACTTGGCGTTCAACTGCGCCACGCGGTCATCCCACGGGTCCACCTTGAGCCAGCTTCCCAGCGGCTGCGCCGGAATCT
The DNA here is from genome assembly GCA_030038315.1 of Acidobacteriaceae bacterium. Lineage (GTDB taxonomy): Bacteria > Acidobacteriota > Terriglobia > Terriglobales > Acidobacteriaceae > Telmatobacter. Next base: position 6,206 of record JASHPD010000324.1, on the reverse strand, counting down.
GCGACAGATCGTCCCAGTTGATCTTCGGCGCCTGGGAGGCAAGCTGCGACATCCACGGCGTGCCATCCGGCTTGAGCAGCGAGTCGCCCAGCCGCGGCGTGTTGAGCGCCTTGAGCACCTGTCCCCGCTGGGCAAGCTGCTCCCAGTAGAGGCCGGCCTTGGGCAGATCGTTCTTGTACATCGAGGCTTCGAGATACGTCATAGCCGTTTTGGCGGCTTCCTCGTTGTCGTGGTCCGTGTGGTACATGTTGATCTTCTGGAAGGTCGCCTCATCGGGGAAGAGCAGCCGGTCGTTGAAGGCGTAGCGCGTGTCGATGGTGTGGCCCAGTGCGATATGCGCCAGCTCCGGGGCAATCACCGAGGCCAGCGTGGCCTCATTCAACGGCAGCGTGTCGATCAGCCCCTTGCTGAGCAGGATCGTGTTGCCGACCGTGGTTGCCTCAATCGTGCTGGTGAGCAGGATGCGGCAGTGCACCGGCGTGCTGAAGTTGAGATTGTTCGGCACGGCGAGGTTGGTCACAACCTGGTCGAGCACCTTTTCCTCAAAGCCGCCCGGCGTCAGCGGAGCCACCAGCCCGGCCTGCACCAGACGGTCGATCACATTGTCCTCCGCCTGCGATACCCACTGGCGCTGCGCCTGCAGCGGACTCATGTCCTGCGACTCCTGGCTCTTGTCCTCGGCGTCCTGCACCGTGATGTTCACATTCTCGCTCTCGCGCGTCGGCAGCTTGAGAGAGTAGCCCCAGAAGTGCGTCTGCGCCTTTAGGCCAAGGTTTTTGTTGCCTTCGCCGCGCTGCGACTCTTCCACGTAGACCGCCACCGGCAGCCACACTCCCGGCTGCAGCTCCATGCGCCAGCTATCGAAGTGGAAATAGTACTTTGAAGAGTCCTCGTTGCCCGGAGGCGTAAAGGTGCCGTTGAAGCGCACAATGTTGCCGCCCTGGTCCTCGATCCACACGCGGCCGAAGAAGCGCCCCGGCCCGCTCACGATCGGATGCACGTCAAAGATCCACGTGCGAACCGAGCCCAGGAACGTGCGGCCCACATAGTTGAAGATGTAGTGGTTCTGGTCAAACGAGGTCGGGTCCAGGAACATCATCTCGGTAAAGCCGAGCGGATTGTACGTGAACTTCGAGTCCAGGCCCAGCGCCTTGCCGATGCCGGTAATCGAGCCCAGCGAGTTGCGGAAAAATCCCCTGGATTTCTGCTGCTCCGAGCGCGGCGTGTAGCTCTTGTCGAAGAAGCCCTTGCTGAAGTCCACGCGGCTCAGCATATAGTGGTCATCTACGGGCACCTGGCCCAGCTTCAGGTCCGGCGCGGTGTCCTGAATATAGGTTTCTACCAGCGGGGTGCGCTGCTCAATGTTCTGGATCAACACCCGCTCGCGCGCTATGGCCCTCTGCACAAGAGCTGCCTGCTCCGGCGTCAACTGGTGCGCCTGCTCATACTTCGGCTGCTTCCGCGCAAACGCCGAAGAGCCGCCAAGGGCGAGCAGCAGGAGCGCGAGGGAAATCTTCCGTACTCTCATGGGAACTCCTATGGATTCCTGATTATTTTGTTTCTTCTCCGCGATCGAACCCGAGGCAATGCGGCCCGAGGCAAGCAAAACCGCCAATCCTGCACAAATGATGTTAAGCCAGCTGGAACGTAATCGTAATGTTTGTCGTTAAATCCACTGCCTGGCCGTTCCGTGTGGCTGGCCGGAAACGAATCTGCGTAGCTTCGCGCTGCGCTTCTTCATCGAGGCCGTACCCAAGCCCGTGCACCACGCCGTGCACAATCACCTGCCCTGAGGCCGTAAAGGTTACGCGCAGCACCACGTCGCCCTGCACCTTCATCGCGCGGGCTTCCGCAGTGTAGCGTATAGGCGGTTTCGACAGCACTTCCAGGTTTGTCGAGCGCGGCTCGTTGTATCCCTCGGAAGGCGTTCCCGCCGAGGTGCGCTGCACCGCCGGAATCCCCGCCGAGGCCACGCGATCATTTCCATAGGTGCTGTTGCCGTATCCACGCCCCGTTCCGCCGGGCAATCCCGCGGAAGCCACGCGGCCCACTGTTCCATAGTTCGACCCGGAGCGAGTTCCGTTGCCAATCCCGGTTGAGCCTACCACGCCGCGCGGCGCAACCGCACGGCCTTCCATGCCGCCGTAAGGATTGCCGATCGCGGCCACCGTCGCCGGCCGGTTGGCATTCGGGTTCGGCGTTACGCCAAAGGTCTCGCCCAGGTGAACGCGCTCGGTGGAGGGATGCGCCTGCGCCACCTGCGCCGGCGCGGCGGCGCGCAGCGCGGCATGAGGCTGCGGCGCCAGCACCACCTGCGGACGCGAGTTCCTGAAGTGCGGCGTCTCCATCTTGGCCTCAAGGTGCAGCGGCTTCACCTCCGGAACCGGCTTCGGCAGGTTGATTTTCGGCTCGGCCAGCTTCACCTCCGGCCTGGGTTGAATCTTGGGCGGCGGAGGCAGCTTGATGCGCACCGGCGGCGGAGGCGCCGTTGGAAAGATCAGCTCTGTCTGCTCGAAAGTGTGCGTCTCGATCACCTTCTTTGCCGCCATGCCGATGTAAATCGCAAGGGCAAGGATCAGCAGATTGATAATCGCGCTGGTCACAAAGGACGCCGGACTCTTCTGCGGCTCCGGCAGAAGGCCAAAGTTCGCTCGGATCGGGGGCGGATTCACGGGCATGGCGGCTATTCCTCGGTCGGTTGCATGGAATGGGTTATCGCTGCGGCCTGGGAGCAAAATCGAAGCTGGATAGTTTCATCCTCTTTATCGTTCGCGCTCCTCAAAAAATTGAGCCGGCGGGGGGAAAAATTGCCTGTCACCCGCATCGCGTGCCCACTTCGGTCTTCGGTTCTGCGAAGAGATTCCGCCGCCTGCAACGGAAAGCTGCACTTCCGCCGCAATCAACAGGAAAATCTCCGCCAGCTTTCCTGGCAGCCAAGGACAACTTCCTGAAATTCTGGAAAAAATCTTCTAGTCTTCCGGCATTCTTATCTATACAGCGTGCCGAGCCCGGTTGCTCCGGCAACGCTTGTCCTATTCTACGCCTTGCGGCCATCGACATGCTCCGATGAGTGGTCCACGCCGGGAAATAGCGTTTATTGCCAACCGCATGGAACGAGCCGCCCAGCCACCTGCTTCCCAAATACTTAGATGCAAAAATATGCTGCGCAGTGGGAGCAAACAGAAAGCTGCTTCGTTCTAATAGACTCAGATTAACCGAAAACCGTTCAGGAAAGGGAAACAAATCGTGAAGATTCTCGTCACCGGCGGAGCAGGCTACATTGGCGGGACCGTCGCCACCCTCCTCGCAGAGTGCGGCCACAAGCCATTCATCTTCGACAGCTTCATCCACAGCCGTCGCGAATCCCTCCCCGCCGGCATTCCGTTTATCGAGGGCGATCTTGCCGACCGCGCCCTGCTGGAAAAGATTTTCGCCGGCGCCAAAGCGAAAAACGAGCCCTTTGACGGCGTTATGCACTTCGCAGCTCTCATTGAAGCCGGCGAGTCCATGCGGAAGCCCGAAATCTACTTCCGCAACAACACCGCCTCCACGCTCAGCCTGCTCGAAGCCATGCTTGCGCAGGGCGTAAACAAGCTCGTTTTTTCTTCGACGGCAGCCGTCTACGGCGAGCCGGAAACTGTTCCCATCCCCGAAGACGCGCGCCTCGCTCCCACCAACGCCTACGGCGAATCCAAGCTCCTCGTCGAGCACATCCTCCGCTGGTTCCATCGCATCCACGGCCTGCGCTACGCCTCGCTGCGCTACTTCAACGTGGCCGGCGCGCCGGAAACGCCGCAGGGCATCGTCCGCGGCGAAGAGCACGAGCCGGAGACGCACCTCATCCCGCTTATTCTCGACGTAGCCCTCAACCGCCGCGACTCCATCAAGATCTATGGCGACGATTACCCCACTCCCGACGGCACCTGCATCCGCGACTACATCCACGTCTCGGATTTAGCCGATGCGCACCTGCTGGCCCTCGAAGCATTGGATAAAGGCGAAGGCCGCCTGATCTACAACCTCGGCAACGGCCAGGGCTTCACGGTGAAGCAGGTCATCGAATCCGCCCGCCGCGTCACCGGTCATCCTATTCCCGCCAAAGTCGAGCCACGCCGAGCCGGCGACCCCGCCGTCCTCGTAGCCAGCTCCGAAAAGGCAATCCAGGAGCTAGGCTGGAGACCTCGCTACGCTCAGCTCGACGACATTCTGCGCACGGCATGGGAATGGCATCAGAAGCGCCATGCAGGCAAGTGAATTGCTGAGGCTGGAGCGGCGCTTGCCGTCTCCACCCCCGGCCCGATAAAGTTTCTCCCACACGAACTTTCGCGTGCCGCGCCACTCTCTAAGAGATTTTTGCGCATTCAGGTTTTGTCATTCAGTCATAAAGGATTTGGATCGATGTCTTCGACGCCCGCCTCTACGCCCAACCAGGCTCTCGACTCCACCCTCCGCGAAAACCGTATCTTTCCGCCTCCCGCAGAGTTCAGCGCCAGCGCGCATATCCAGTCCATTGAGCAGTACGAAGCGCTCTACAAGCAATCCATCGAAGATCCCGATACCTTCTGGTCCAATGTCGCCGGCGAGCTCCACTGGTTCAAAAAATGGGATAAAGTCCTCGACTGGAACCTTCCCTGGGCCAAGTGGTTTGCCGGCGGCAAATTCAACCTGAGCTACAACTGCGTCGACCGCCATGCCCTCAGCGAGCGCGCCAACAAGACCGCGCTCATCTGGGAAGGCGAGCCCGGCGAAATCCGCCGCCTGACCTACGCGGAGCTTCACACCGAAGTCCAGAAATTCGCCAACGCCCTCAAGTCCCTCGGCATCAAAAAAGGCGACCGCGTGGCTGTCTACATGGGCATGACGCCGGAGCTGGCCATCGCGCTGCTCGCCTGCGCCCGCATCGGCGCGGTTCACTCCGTCATCTTCGGCGGATTCGCCGCCCACGCCATCGCCGACCGCGTCAACGATTCCTCCTGCGTCGCCGTCATCACGCAGGACGCAGCCTACCGCCGCGGCTCGCAGGTTCAGCTCAAGGCCGCTGTCGATGTAGCGCTCCAGAGCTGCCCCACCGTGCAGCACGTCGTCGTCCTCAAGCGCGCCGGCACGCCCGTCACCATGGTCGCCGGCCGCGACTGGTGGTGGCACGACCTGGTGGCCAACGCGCCCAGCGTCTGTCCCGCCGAGCCGCTCGACTCCGAAGACCCGCTCTACATCCTTTACACCTCTGGCACCACGGGCAAACCGAAAGGCCTCGTTCACACCACCGCCGGTTACGCAGTCGGAACGTATCTCACAACCAAATACGTCTTCGACATCCGCGACGACGACATCTACTGGTGTACTGCCGACATCGGCTGGGTCACCGGCCATTCCTACGTCGTGTATGGACCGCTGCAAAACGGCGCGACGGTTCTCATCTACGAAGGCGCGCCGAATTTCCCTGATTTCTCGCGCTTCTGGAAGATCGTGGACGACCACAAGGTGACCATCTTCTACACCGCGCCCACGGCTATCCGCGCTTTCATCAAGTGGGGCGACGAGTACGTCGAAAAATACAAACTTGACTCGCTCCGCCTGCTCGGCACTGTCGGCGAGCCCATCAATCCCGAAGCCTGGATGTGGTACCGCGAGAAGATCGGCCACAACCGCTGTCCCATCGTCGATACCTGGTGGCAGACCGAAACCGGCGCCATCATGATCTCGCCCATTCCCGGCGTCACGCCGACGAAACCCGGCTCCGCAACAAAGCCGTTCTTCGGAATTCTCCCCGAAGTTGTCACCCGCCCCGACGCGGAGGGCAAATTCAAGACTGTTTCCGCCGGTTCCGGCGGCCTGCTCGTCATCCGCAAGCCGTGGCCCTCGATGGCCCGCACCGTCTACGGCGACCCAGAGCGCTATCAAAAGACCTACTGGTCCGACGTTCCCGGCTGCTACTTCACCGGCGACGGCGCGCGCCAGGATGCCGACGGCTACTTCTGGCTCATGGGCCGCGTCGATGACGTCATCAACGTCAGCGGCCATCGCCTCGGCACCATGGAAGTCGAGTCCGCGCTCGTCGCGCACCCCAAAGTCGCCGAAGCCGCCGTAGTGGGCCGTCCGGACGATCTCAAGGGCCAGGCGATCGCCGCTTTCGTCACCCTCGAAAGCGGCAACACGCCCAGCGATGCGCTCAAGGACGAGCTGAAGAGGTGGGTAGCCAAGGAGAT
>JASHPD010000323.1 GCA_030038315.1 Acidobacteriaceae bacterium | reverse complement strand
CTCTCGCGCAGAAAAACAAATCCCCGCTCCACGCCCGTCAGTTGAATCGAGAGCTGCAGCAGCGCATACAGAATGTCCCGCGTAGCCGATCCCGCATTCAGCCTGCGCGCCGCATTCAGCAGAAAGTTGAGCTGGCCCATCTCCTGCGCCGGCGTGCGCTCGCGCGTCGAGAATTGCCCCAGCGTCGTCAGCAGGTCGCTCGCCAGCGAGGGATGCGTCCCTTCCGCATTCGCCCCGAAGGCATGAAAGCGAATCTTCATCGCCCCAGGCGACCCGAACTGCAGCACGTCGCCCGAGTAGAGCGCCGCCGTCTGCACCCGCGAGCCATTCACATACGTGCCGTGCGAGCTCCCCAGGTCTTCAATCTCATACCCCGCGCCCGTCTGCCGCAGCACCGCATGGTGCCGCGAGACAAACGTGTCGTTGAGAACAAAATCCTGCCCCGGTTGCCGGCCGATCGTAATGCTCGCGCGATCGAGCGGAAACGTATGCGTGCCGTCGGTCTTTGAGTACGTCAGAACAGACCGTTTGCCGTAAACTGCCATGCCGAAATTCTATGCTCTCTGCCAGGTCGAAACACACTAGCTCGCCGGCGCAGCCGCGGGCGTTGCAGTCGCAAGGTCCTCGGGCTTCAGCTTATCCAGCGGAATCTTCCGCCCGCGAATCTCGACAATCACGTTGCGCAGCTCGTTGCTGGCCTTCAGCAGGGACGCAAGCGCGCCGATAATCCGCGCGGCGTCGGTCATCACGATGGGAGCGTAGTGGATGAAGCCCATGATGAGTATGGAGGCGGTGAGGGGGTCGCGGCTCTCCACCGCCTGCGCATCGGAGTCCGTCACTCCCGGAATCGTGGCAAGCTCCGCCTTCAGCTTTTCCGCAAGCGCACTGGTGTCCACACCGGGCGCCGCGTCGAATTGCAGTGATAGATCGGCCATCGCAATCTCTCCCAAAAGGATTTGTCTGCAACGTTTTGCGGGGGACGGGTGTATTCTACCTCCGTTCCCCGTTTTCCTGTTGATTTGTTTTATCTTTTCGTTCGTCTCTCTCACTTGCGCAGACGATACACGTCGGCAAGCCAGCCTGCGAGGAGCGCTGATGGGCGATGTTCCCCAGCCGGAAGTCACACAATCGCGCGATCTCTCGCGTGATGCGGATGCCACGCGCGCGCCCGATCCCGCGCTTGCCGCCGCCGCTCAGTCTTCCGCGCCATCGGTGCAGACCAGAACCTGGGGCGATTTCCAGCTCCTGCAAATGCTCGGCCGCGGCGGCTTCGGCGAGGTTTACCGCGCATGGGACCCCATGCTCGAGCGCGAAGTCGCGCTCAAGCTGCTCCTTCCGCGCGGCCTCGACGCCGAGCAGGAGTTCACCGCCATCGTCTCTGAGGCGCGCGCCATGGCCCGCGTACGCCATCCCAACATCGTTCCCGTCTACGGCGTCGATCGCCGCGAAGGCCGCGTCGGCTTCTGGAGCGAGTTCGTGCGCGGCCAGACGCTCAACGCGCTCATCGCCGCGCAGGGAGCCGTGGACGAGAAATCCGCCGCGCAGATCGGCATAGCGCTCTGCGACGCCCTCGCCGCCGTTCACGCCGCCGGCCTGCTCCACCGCGACATCAAGCCCGGCAACGCCATGCGCGATGAAAACGGCCGCATCCTGCTCATGGACTTCGGCCTCAGCCAGAACCTGCTCGCCAGCTCCGGCCGCTCCGGCACGCCCGCTTATCTCGCGCCGGAGGTCGCCGCCGGCCAGCCCGCATCCGTGCAAAGCGACCTCTACGCCATGGGCGTGCTGCTGCGCTTTCTCACCACCGGCGCGGTTTCTCCGTCGGCACAGCCGCCTCATCGTCTCGCCGCCATCGTCCGCCGCGCCACGGAGGCCGATCCGCATCTGCGCCACTCGAGCGCCGCGCAGATGCGCGCCGAGCTGGACTCGATTCTCGCCGCGCTCGTGCAGCCGAGCCCAACCGGCCAGAAAAAGAAACCGAAAAAGGAGCGCACCCTCGCGGATCACATTCGCCAGGCTGCCTACATCGCCATCGGCCTCGCGTGGGTCTTCGTCCCCGCGCTCTGGCACCGGCTCCACAACAACAGCGCGCCCGCCACGTCGTCATCCTCTTCCGGCCAGCCCGCCTACCAGAGCTACCTCGCCGCAACCGCCGCGCTCAACCGCTACGACATCGCCAGCAACACCGGCAAGGCCATTGGCCTCTACCAGGCCGCGCTCAAAACCTCGCCGGAAGACGCGCTCTCGCAGGCCGGCCTCGCGCGCGCCTACTGGCGCAAGTACCAGGACACCGGCGACGCACAGTGGGCTGACGAAGCCAACGCCTCCCTCGCCGCCGCCGTCAAGTCGAACCCTGACCTCGCCGAAGTGCAGATGACCGCCGGCTCCATTCACGTCGATCAGGGCAACTTCAACGTGGGCCTCGAAGAGCTGCAGAAAGCCCAGCAGCTCGACCCGCGCAACGCCGACGTCCACGCCGCAATGGCCGAAGCCTACCGCCAGCAGCAGCGCACCGGAGACGCAAAAAACGAGTTCCAGAAAGCCATCGACCTCGACCCCGAAAACTGGCGCTGGCCCTACCTGTTGGGAGCAATGCAGATTGACGCCGGAGATTTCAAGGATGCGGAAGCAAATTTGAAGACTGCGCTTGAGAAGACGCCGCAGAATGCGCGCGTACTTTGTAACCTCGGGATTATGTACATGCGGGAGTATCGATTGAATGAGGCACGGACGGTGCTCGAGAAGTCGGTCAAGCTCGACCAGCGGCCTGATTCATTGATGGCGCTTGGGAGTGTGCTCTTTTGGCAGGGTGATTTCGAGAATGCGATTGAGATATATAAGCAGGCCGCGGATGCTGCTCCAACACGGTACGACGCATGGGGCAATCTGGCGGAGGCCTACGCGGCCAGCGGACAGCATAAGCAGGAAGCCGAGGACACTTACAGGAAGGCCATAGAACTGGCCGAGAAACAGAGGAAAAGCACGCCCGATGACGCATATCTGATATCTGCGCTGGGCATCTACTATGCCGATGTGCATGACGCGGCCAACGCGTTGCCGCTGGTGCGCAAGGCTATTGCGCTGGCGCCAAACGACGCGGACGTGGTGGAACGCGCGGGTGAGTCGTATGAAGAGCTGGGCCAGCGTCAGCAGGCGCTCAAATACATCGCACAGGCATTGCAGCTAGGCTATTCGGCCAGCTATGCTAAGGCCGACCCGGCGCTCAAGGCGCTTCGTCAAGACCCGGATGCTCCCCCGGCAATCCGTGAAACAAACTCGTTGCAGATACACGGAGGAAAAGGATGAGCGAGACAGTGGTTGAAATTGTGCAGGACGGCTCTTACCGCGCGGCGCAGCCGCCGCAGGTTCTGGTTGCCGAAGGAAAAGTCATCAAGTTCGTGAACTCCGGCAGCGCCGGCACGCTGCTGGTCCTCACACCGGAGACGGCAAGCGTTCTTTCACCCACGCCGGCTTCGCCGGTAACCATCGCCGGCGGAGCGTCAGTCTCATACACCTGTTTGCAGCCCAACGGAAGTGGCTATCTGGCCCAGGTGTTGTCAGAAGACGCGACGCCGGGCCCGGTCCACGGCCAGGCTGCGGATGGCCCGATTCTGACGATCCTCTCGTCTATAGATCGTGGTGGACCAATCAACAACCCAGGCCGCTAGAATTCGCAGAATCGACCTGGAGCCTCGTCAGAATTCATACAGGTTGTAGCCTTCAGCCGGGTGCCCCATGTCTCCCGGTTTTGGAGACATGGGATAACAGGGCCCACAAAATTTTCTACCCGAATTTTGCAAAAAATTACGAGCAAATATGCCACACTGGAATCAGCAGTAAAACCAAGGCCCGGTTTCTATCGGAAACCGGGCCTTTTTCCCGCTCCAGCGCCGCAGAATTTTTTCAAAAACCACCAGAATCTGCGGTTCTGTGGGCAGGCAACAAACCGCTAGCCCGCTAACTCGCCACGCGCGTAGCGCCCTGACTTGCTGTTTTATAACTCAAATGAAAAGAACCACTTGCATTAAAAAGTAAGACCGGAACAGGAACAGTCATCTATGTGCGCCTGTGAGCCAGGCGCTCAAGGAGAATTCATAAATCATGGAAGAAAAACAACTTACATGGACAGATTCCACAGCCTCACAGGCAAGCCATTCCACAAAATCTCCACAGCCTCTGTGAGTCTCCCAGCAACCCGAACAAAACAAGCAACTTGGAAAACGAGCTTCCACAGGAAATACAGAGACTCAGTCGCAAACCGCGCAATCTACTTTTCCGAGAGCCGCGCATGGCAGGCTTTCTTCAAAACTCCATAATCGAGGTTAGGAAAGGCGCGCACCGTCGACGGCTCGCTCGCCATGGTTGCAATATAGTTGCCGATATTCGTGCAGCCCGTGCGGAAGAGCCGTTCCGGAATTTCCTTGCTCAGTTGTGCCGGGTTGTACGGCTGAACCTTCCACACATGGAGGTGGCCGGCCAGCGGCGTCAGATCCGTGTTCTGCTCAAAAGGACTGCTCGGCGGCATGTGAAACTCAACCGTCGCCAGCAGCGTCGCTTTGGGATTGAAGACGTGGTACGCGGCCGTGGTATCCGAGGCGCGGAAGAAATTCATGTAGAGCGGGAATTGGCTCGCCTGTTGTCCTTGTTGCTTTTGCACCTGCTGCTCTTGTCGTTTTTCTGCCCGTTGCTCTTGTCTCTGCTGCTGTAGGGCCATCCGGCGTTGCGGCCCGCGCGCCGCCGGAATCGCCGCCGTCGCATCGCCACGGCCGAAATTGACAGGCACAGCCCATAGGTCGATGCGGCCGCTTGTGTCAGTGGCGAGCAGCTTGCCGCTCGGAGCCAGCGCAATGCCGCGAATCTGCGCATCCTGCGCGCTCGGCTGGTAGTGGAATTGCGAGCCATCCGTCAGCCGGTAAAGCGAGATTTCGTTCCTCGCGGAATAGGCAACCACATCCTGGCCGTTAATGCTGCCGAGCCCGTAGCCGCCCAGCCCGGAATCGACAATCGGCGTAAATACAGGCTGGGCCGCGCTGAGGTCGGCGGCTGAGAGCCCGGAGCCCGCATCGATCAGGTACTGTCCGCTTGGGCTGAAGGTGAGCGTTCCATCCACGGTCACATTCGGCAGCACCGTCAGTTGCCCGGAAGCAAGATTGAGCAGCCCCAGTTCATGGCGCGAAGCCCCGTCCAGCCCGAAGGCCAGCATCTTTCCACCCGGTGCAAGCGCCAGGTGCCGGGGAACAAGACCCGCGCCGTCTGGAACCGAGAGCGGAATCGTCTGCAACTGCCCCTTGCGCCAGACGAAGATCTCATTCATCGGCTCATACTGGCCCGCGGCCGCGTTTGGCGCATTACGCAGAAAGGCGATCGTTTCACTCGCCGCATCGCAGGCCGTCGCCGAGTCGGAAAACAGCCCATCCGGAACCTGCTTGCCGTTGAGGAAGAACGCCGCATCTTTTGCTCCGCCCAGGCTGAGCAGTGGACGGCCCTGCGCATCGAGTGTCGCGGCGCACGCGCCAAGATGGTTGGAGCCGGTGCCGATCTCGAGCCGGTAAACCTCGCGCGTCATAAGCGCCTGATTCAGGTTCGTCAGGATTTGCTGGTCGAGCGACTTGTGTTGGAACAGCTTCATTTCCCACGAGCTTTCGCGTATCCGTTCGGCATCCAGCGCATAGGACAGCGCCAGCAGGCCATCCTGGTTCAGATTGTGAGTGGTGTCGGCAACAACGAGTTTTAGACTGTTCCACTGCATCACAATGAGCATGAGAACCATGCCGATGAGCAGAAGCGGTGCCAGCACAACCGCCGCCAGCGTGGTTAAGGTCGACCGCAGATGGTGGCGGCGGCTGGCCTTGAGCAGCCTTTCTTCGGCCGGGGTCATCTTGCGCATCTGGCGCATACCGTGTTTCACGGCGTGCAGCTCGGCGCGGTCCAGCAGCGCGAGCTTTTTGTCGTGGGGCCACTCCCGCGTGCGGCCCTCCAGAATGCGCCGTGCGCGCACGGCGGGCAGCAGCGAATACTCAAAGCTGCGCCGGACCAGCGGTGCAAGCGTGTCATGCGCCAGCACGGTCTCATATTGTTCCGCGCCCTCTTCCGCGCCGGGTTTGGTCGCAGGATCGGCAAGCAGATAGAGGTCCTTGTTCGCTGTAATCAACTCCTCGAGATCGGGAAATTGCGGAAAGTTCTCCTTCAGGTACTTGAGCGAGCAGTTTTTTGAGGTACCAAGATCGGTCGTGTGTTCAAAAAGCAGTTGCAGCTCCAGCCCCTGGTCGTAGCTGTGGCGCTCATCCTTCTTGTCCAGTTCACGAATCTGCTGGTCATAGAACTCCTGCAGCGGATTTTTGCGCAGCGCAAGATGAAAATAGAGCGCCGCGCTGTAAGTGCGCACCCCGTTTGCATCCGGCTTGGCCGCATCCCATAGCGCATTCAGCAGAATCTGCAGAACCGTTGCCACCGGCGAGTCGCCTTCGAGCAGCTCTTCCGCAATCGTCGAGGGAAGGTCCGTGTCGTGAAAGACGATCTTGTACTTGCCACGCGTCAGCCGCGAGTTGGCCGCGCCGGTAACGGCCTGCACAATCTCGTCCCGGCTCAGCCGGTCCAGCCAGAAGTGGTCCACAAGCTCCGGCGAGTCGTCGGCTGCGCCGTTGGCAAAGCAGCCGCGAATCTCAGCGAGATATTCTTTGCGGAAGCTGAGCAGCAGACGCGCCTTCGGGCAGGTCGTACACATGGCAAAAATTTCCTTGACGCGCGCCGCAAAGGCCTCGATCTCATCCAGGGGCCGCTTGTAGCGTGCATTGTTCTTCTCCGGCTCACTGAAGTGCGTAATCGACTCCTCGACCTGGTCGAGAATAACGAGATTCGGTTTGGCGCTGGCGAGCCACTCGCGGGCACGCGCATTCCACCAGTCGAGTGTGGGCGGAGTGCCCGCGGGAATCGTTATGCCGAGCGCCTCGGCAATCGCAGAGTGCAGATCTTCGACGAGATCCTGGTTGCGCCGTCGATAAGCAACGCCGCACTGCTTGCGAATGCGCGGCAACAGGCCGGCATTCAGCAGCGAGGATTTCCCCACGCCCGATTGCCCGTAAAACAGCCGCACCGGATGCGAGCCATCGCTCTCCATTGCCCAGTCGTAGAGCGCGCGAATCTCCGCCGAGCGGCCGAAGAAGATCGCAGCGTCGCGTTCGGTGTGGCCTTTGAGGGTAACGTATGGGCAATCGGGCAGATGATCGTAGTACTCCTGCGCAAGCGGCGGCAGCCCAATCAGCGGATCGTTCGCAATGTCGCTCAGCTTCCACGGATGTTGTGCGGCGTCGCGGCTCTTCAGCGCCACCCACGGAAAGATCGCGCTGTTTGCAGCCGGCGTGTCCAGAGGCGCGTCTGCAAGCTCGTCCATCATGCGCACGGGCGGAGCCTGCTTGCCGCTCTGGCTGATCCATTGCGCAATCACAGGCGTGTTCTCGTGCTCGGTCATTACAGCGTGGGTGGCCTGCGCAAAGGCGTCGTCAAAGCTCTGCTCGGAGGCCAGCGCGTTGTAAAAGGACGAAGCAAAGGTAAGCGCCGCGTCATTCGGCACCGCGCAGACCGTGGCAATAACATACGGAATGCTGCCCATCAGCTTCGAGGTCCAGTCCTGGTTCACGCAGGAGTTGAAAAAAGCCAACTGCAAACTGTGCTGCGTGGCCAGATACTCTTCAAAGAGCGTCCCATCCACAACCTGGTTGCCGTGCGTCTCTGAGGGCAGCCAGAGACTCTGCTGGTTCGAGTGGCCGGCGAAATGAAAAACCGCGACACGGTTGGTGTTGAAATGGTCGATCAAATCAGCGCGTTTGCAGTCGGAGCCCGTCTGGAACTCCCATCCTCCGTTCTGCTCGCAGTTGGAGCAGGCAAGTGCATCGCGGATGATCTTCGCTTCCTGATCGAGTTGCAGTTTAGGAAGGCTCCAGTCGCCGCCGTCGCCGCTGGGATCGGCAAAGGCCACAAAGATGATGGGAGGTACGATGTCGCTCATGGCTGCGCTGCTGTTCCTCCATTCAGCGTGGTGTGCATGGAGACGCGCCGCGTGAAGAAGTCTTGTGGCCGAAACGGATTGCCGCCGCGCGTCGCTTCTTCCGTAACGCCAAGCGGCATCATGCGGAACTGCGTCGCATCAAACTTGTCCGTACTGACAATCAGCAGCAGCTCATCGGTGGATTCCGTCGCACCGGGCGCAACCGAACAGTGAATCGGCCGTCCGGAAAGACTGTAAGCCGGATTGTCGCCGGGATTCAGCGGCTGCGTTCCCGCGCTGAGCAGGTTTGTCTTCACGCTGTAATCCTCAAGAAAAGCAAGCAAGGCCACGTAATACGTTGCGGCCGTGGACTTGTTGGTGATGCTGGCAACGTAGCTCGGCAGCGGGCTCTCGCCCGGCGCTGCATTCAGATAAGGAAGCTCAACGCGCGTGTTGGGCGGGCAGGGAAGCTCCTGTTGTTGCGGGCTGTTGGGGTTGGTGAGGATAGTGAAATCGATATCGGAGGCTGGAATTTTCGTCGCCGGATTCGTAAGCGAAAGCCGCTTTTTCCAGGTTGCAATATGGTCGAGTGCCGATGCCGCTGTCGGCACGGCCTTGTAGGATTGGCCTTCATCCAGCGTTGTGCCCGCATCCGGTTGCAGCGCCGCAGTGGCCTGCTGCACTGCCGTCACAGTTGCTGAGGCAACGGCTTTTGCCGGACTGGCAAGATCACTGGCCGTCGCATCCATGGGATAGAGCGCATAGCGGTCGCCCGCGGCAACGCTCATAAACGTACCGCGGTCGATCTGCCATGTATCCGCATTCGTCAGCTTGCCCATGGCAGCGATGGCGAAATCGGTTTTCGGCGCCGGCATCAGGCCAAGGAAGAGATCGTCAAGAACCGCCTCATCGGCCGAGGTTTCCAACTTCGGTGTCTGGTTCGCCACGTTGCCGCTCATCGCAGCGCGCACTAGGTGAATCAGCTCGCGGTAGCCGATGCCTGCTTTGTTGTTTGCCAGCGTCTGCGTCAGAAAGAACGTAAAAGCGCCGTGCATCTTGCCCAGCTTGTAATACTCTTGCGCATTTTGGTCCGTCTCGCAGGCCGCCATCAGCACATGCCTGCCGGTCTGATCGGGAACGTAGTCGGCCGCTACCGCCAGCGTGAGCGGCGCCACGTTGGTTGGAAGCGGAGCAAAGCTGTCTTCGCCCCGCGCTTGCGCAACGCTGTTCATTCGCGCTTCCATCGCCGCGGGATCTTTTAGGTAAGCATTTGCGGGCTGCGGATCCTTGCGCGCGTCGATCCTCCGGGCAACCCCGCGATCCATTGACGCCGAGTGGCACGAGTCGAAGATCGTGGTCAGGTGCACTCCCTTGGCCGTAATCTTCGAGATCAATACGGCCATATCCTTGTCGACCAGGTCGTATTCGACCCGGTCGTCTGCGCCTTTCGTGCGGCTGTCGTAGCAAACAATGGACGAGTTCAGCCCGCTCGGCTCGACCGTCGCAAAGAGGCCGCCGGTAGGCACCTGCGAGCCATGTCCGGCATAAAAAAAGACCGCGATGTCATCCTTCGTCGCCTGACCCAGATGGTTTTGGAACGTGTCGATAATATTCTGGCGTTTGGCGTCGGCGTTGTTCAATCGAACCAGGTGAATCGGCCTATCCACAAAGCGCGAGCGCAGCATGGCTTCCATGCTGTCGGCGTCGTGAATACACCCGTTGAGGCTGGGAATGCCTTCAGGATATGTGTCAATAGCCACAAGCACGGCATACAAATCAGGCATAAACGATAGGTTCTCCGGCTTTGAATCTTGAAGAATTGCTATATCCAAGGGGGACGCTATCCAGATTAAGCGTGGCCAACAAAAATGGCCAGCATTTTTTGCCGGGGAGCAGACGCATGAAGGAAATCCGCACAACGCGGTGCAGCCTAAGGTCACAATTCATTTGCGCCTTGCCGAACTAGATGATAGATTTGCGTATTCTCCGAAGAATCTTTCTGGCCCGTTCCCCTCGCCCAGCATCCGGCTGCGCTGCTTCTCCCGGGAGGAAGTCCAGATCGGGAAGCAATGGAAAGGACGCATCCATGAAGAACAGCTTACTGCCGATTGCAGGAATTGCCATTGCCGTAGGAGGCTTTGTACTCTTCCTTCGTTATGCCAATTGGTGGGGGATCAACATTGCCGTTCAGCCGGAAACCATCGCCAATATTATGGCGCCGCTGGTGTTGACCTCTGCATTTATCGAGCGCGCAGTGGAAGTTGTCATCACGCCCTGGCGCGACCCGGGTGCGGACAAGCTGACCGCCGAGCTCAAGGCTGCCAGTTCGAACCCTGCGGCGACACAGGCTCAGACGGAAGCAGTCGCAGAGAAGCTCAGGGTATATGTTGCGGACACCACCCGCTTTGCCTTCATCATTGCTTTGTTGCTCGGGTTGCTTGCCGCCATGGTAGGCATTCGCGCACTCTGGCCCTTCCTTGATGCGCACTCCGCGGATGTCTTTCGCGGCGTATCTTGCGCACATAGAAATACCTTCATCGGCTTTGACGTGGTGCTCTCGGCCGCCCTGATGGCCGGAGGCGCGAGCGGCATTCATTCGGTTGTCAGCTCCGTCACCTCGTTTTTTGACGCCAATACGGAAAAAGCAAGAGCCTCCGTTAATTCATAACGGAAGCTCTTGCCGGGATTGTGCCACGCGTGCGGTGCAGGAATTGCCGCACCAGCGTGAGTGCGCCATTGCAGTTTTGCTCAAAGCGTTATTGCCTTCAGGCTGTACTGCGTTTCAAAAGGATGGCCGGCGCAGTCGCTATAAATAAGTCTGAAGATGAATTGCAAGCTGGCACTCCCTACGGCGTACAAGTTCCCGCATGAGCCGATATTTCTTCCTGCCATGCAGCCACGCAATACTGCTGTCCATACGGCCCGTATTTCCACGCACAGAAATATCTTTGACAATTATCCGTGACCGCGCCTATGGTTTCATCTCGAAAATTATTTCATTAGAAGACGGATCTGACTGTCTGTATTTTCTGGGTGGCGTATGCAAGTGCGGTGCGGGGACTGCTTACAGGGAGGGTTGGATGGTTCGGTTGAGCAGTGCTTTGTGTGGGGTTCTGGTTCTGGCAGCGGTGACAATGGCGCATGGAGCGGGGCGGCTCGGTCCCGTGGAACTGCGCGTGGACAATCTTTCCACTCCATTGGGGATCGATGACGGGACGCCGAGCTTTTCCTGGCAATTACAGGATGATGCACGCGGAGCGCGGCAAAGCGCGTACGAAGTCCAGGTGGCCGCATCGGCCGCGGCGCTGGCAAACGGGCAGACATTGTGGGACAGCGGACAAATTGCATCGCCGCAATCCATCAATGTGCGCTATGCCGGCGCGGCGCTCAAGCCAGGCACGCGGTATTTCTGGCGCGTGAAAGTTTGGGACGTTGCCGGAAAGCCGTATGCGCCAAGCGCGCCAAGCTGGTGGGAGACGGGCCTGTTGAGCCAGGACAACTGGCATGCTGCTTGGATCGGCTATGAAACTCCGGAAGAAGCTGCGGTGCGGCACGCATCCGCGGAGTGGATTACCAGCGCCGACGCTGCGGGTCTGAGCGACGACAGAGGCACGGAAGAGCGTATTGCTTACCGTGCCCATGTGCAGCTTGCCAAAGCAATACGCGGCGCGACTCTGTATGCGGCCTGTGAGGACACTGTCTCGGCCTGGGTCAACGGCCAACAGGCACTTACTGCAAACCCGCTACCGCCTTATAAGCAGATGCCGTGGAAGAAGTATGTGCAGGCCAGTGCGGGAGCGGCTCTGGAGCAGGGCGAGAATACGATTGCGATTGAGTGTGTGCACTATGTGGTGAACCCGGGCGGCAATGTGCACAGCGAGGCTTCGCCGATGAGCGCGACCTTATATGTGCAATACAAAGACGGCAGCGAAGACACCTTCGTCAGCGGCACGGAGTGGAAGAGCGCAGTTCATGCAAGCGCTGGCTGGCAGGCAAAGGCATTCGATGACAGCTCATGGAAGCCGGCCGTCAAGTGGGGCGAAGGAGCGGGCTGGAATGGCACGACAGCCGGAAATCCATGGATTCCAGACTCTGTCAAAGCGCTTCGTCACTCTTTCGAGATAAGCCGGCAAGTGCGCTCTGCGCGGCTCTATGCAACCGCATTGGGGATGTATGAGGCATTTCTCAACGGCAAGCGCGTGAGCGAGGACATGCTGGCGCCGGGATGGACGGATTACCGGGAACGAGTCCTGTATCAAACCTATGATGTGACGGCGCTGCTGGCCAAAGGCCAGAATGCGATTGGCGCACTACTGGCGCCGGGATGGTATTCGACACCGCTCGAATGGTTTCAGCAGCCGAACAACTATGGAGACACGCCGCCGGCCTTTCGCGCGCAACTGCGCATTGAGTACACCGATGGATCGGTCGAGTGGGTCAACACCGACAACGACTGGAAAGCGGATCGGTCGTTCATTTTGAGTTCGGAACTCTACGACGGCGAGCGGCAGGACGCGCGGCTGAAGCAAACGGGATGGGACACTGCCACGTTTGACGCCTCCGCGTGGAAGCCTGCAAGCGTGATCGAGCCCAAGCCTGTGCGGATTGAAGCGCAGAGTTTTCCGCCAGTCCGCGCAGAGCGCATTGTTGCAGCTATAAGCAGGACCGAGCCGAAGCCGGGCGTGTACGTGTATGACTTCGGGCAGAATCTGGCTGGCGTGGAGCGTGTGCAACTGGAGGGAGCGGCAGGTACGGATGTGCGCCTGCGCTTTGCGGAAATCCTGAACGATGATGGAACACTTTACGTGGAGAATCTACGCACGGCCAAGGCAACGGATCACTTCATCCTTGACGGCAAGGGGGTGGAAGAGTTCATGCCGCAGTTCACGTTCCATGGCTTCCGCTATATGGAGATTACAGGGCTGAGTTCACCGCCGGGCAAAGAGAATGTTGGCGCGGTGGTTTTGCATACGGCCGCGCCGTTCGACGTAAAGCTCAAGACAGGCAGCGCGATGATCAACAAATTGTGGAGCAACATTCTGTGGGGCCAGCGCTCGAATTTTCTGAGCGTGCCTACGGATTGCCCGCAGCGCGATGAGCGGCTAGGCTGGATGGCGGACGCGCAGGTTTTCTGGAGAACAGCGAGCTACAACATGGACCTCGCAGCGTTCTCACGCAAATTCGCAGCCGATATGCGCGGCACGCAGGCAGGAACGCCATTTTACGGTATCTTTGCGCCGGGAACGGTCGCGAGCACATCCGATTCCGGTGCGGGATGGAGTGATGCCGGCGTCATCATTCCGTGGACATCCTGGCTGCAAACCGGGGACACGCGAGTCATTGTGCAGAACTGGGATGCTATGGAAAAGTATCTCAACGCAATCGAGACCGCGAATCCTGACGGGCTCTGGAAAAATCAGTCGGGCATACCTTTCGGAGACTGGCTCTCGCCCGAAGGCAAGACCGATCAGGTTCTCATAGCAACCGCGTACTGGGCCTATGACGTGACGCTGATGCGCGAAATGGCGCACGCACTTGGGCGAACTGACGATGAGCAGCAGTACCAGGCGCTCTTCGAGAAGATCAAGGCAGCATTTGAGAAACAGTTTGTGCACAGTGACGGTTTTGTTGCCGGCGCTGACAACAGCGCATCTCCCTTCGGGCAGATCAACAATCCAAACGCGAAGAGCACAGGCGGCGATACGCAGACAGGCTACGTGCTGGCGTTGCACATGAATCTGCTGCCGGAGGCGCTTCGACAGGCTGCGGCGGAGCATCTCGTCGACAAGATTGAGCGCAATCATGGATTGCTGGGGACGGGATTTCTCGGAACGCCGTATCTGCTGGAGGAACTAACCGAAACAGGCCATGCGGATGTTGCGTATCAGTTGCTTCTGAATACGCGCTATCCTTCATGGGGTTACCTGGTGGAACACGGCGCAACCACGATGTGGGAACGCTGGAACGGCGATCAGATGAAGAGCGATCCCAGCATGAACTCTTACAACCATTATGCGTATGGCGCGGTAGCGGACTGGATCTATCGCTATGCGGCCGGCGTGGATACGACGCCGCTCGATGCAGGCTTCCACACGGTGCTTCTGCATTCTGCTATCGATGCGCGCCTCGGCTCGCTTTCGTTTGACTATAACTCCAGCTACGGTCCCATTCATTCCGATTGGACAGCGCAAGGCGAAACCGCGACATGGCACCTTCAGCTTCCAGCAAATACAAACGGCTGGGTGAGCGCGGAGGAAGCAGGCTCACTCCGGATCAATGGCTCGATGCTAAGCAAGAGCAGTCAGGTAAAGCCATGCACTTTGGCGGGTAGGTCAGGGTTTGAGATTCCGGCCGGAAGCTACACACTGGAAGTACAAATAAAGTCGCGCTAAGCCGGCTTATTCTTCCGCAAGCTCAGCCGGTGTTGCGCGGTTTTGTGTAAGCCAGAAGTAGACTGCGGGCGTCACCACCAGGCTCAGCACCATGGAGATCAGCAGGCCGCCGGTCACGGCAATGGCCAGTGGTTGCAGCATCTGCGAACCTGCTCCCAGCGCGAAGGCAAGCGGAAGCATCCCGCAGATGGCGGCAATAGCGGTCATAAGGATGGGTCGCAAACGCCGCTGCGCTGCCAGCATCATCGCCTCCCGGGCCAAAAATCCCTGCGCGCGGAAGCGCTCGTCGGCGTCGAGCAGCAGGATGCCATTCTTGGCCACAATGCCGATCACCATGATGAGCCCCATAAAGGACGCAACGTTAAAAGTCGTTCCTGTCACGAGCAGAGCCAGGATTACGCCGGAGATCGAGAGCACCGAGGAGGTGAGAATTGAAGCTGGTGCAGGGAAGTTGCGGAACTCCGTCAACAGGACGCCGAAGACCAGTGCCAATGCGAGCAGCAGCACGCGCAACAGATCCCGAAAGGATTTTTGCTGTTCTTCATAAGTGCCACCATATTGCACGCGCACCGAAACAGGTAGATGCAGGCTGGCCACGGTCTGGCGCACATTCTTCATGACTGTGCCCAGGTCTGAGCCTTCGAGTCTCCCAGTGACTGTGACAAGCTGCTGAAGGTTTTCGCGCAAAATCTCGTTCTGTGGCGGAAGCTGCTGAACCGTGGCCAGCGAGCCAAGGCTTGCCGTATGCCCTGAGGCGCTGTTGAGGACAGTATTTTCGATCGCATCGAGCGAGGCGCGATGTTCTTCACTTAGCCGCACGCGGATCGTATAAGGTTTGCCATCGGCAATCAGCGGAACATCGGCAGGCAGGCCGTCGAGAATCGCCGTTGCGTCCTGCGAAACTTCCGTGGGTGTAAAACCGTAGCGCGCAGCCACAGATGGCTGCACTTCAAAGGAGGTTGCGGGACCGCTGAAGGTGTTATCGATACCGTCTTCCACATCCACCACGCCGGGAATTTTGCTGATGGCATCCGCAACGCGCGGCCCAAGCTGGTTGAGCAGCTTCTGGTCAGGCGAGAAGATCTTGATCTGGATTGGGTCTGGTGCGTTCGACAGGTCGCCGATCATGTCCTGCAAGACCTGCGTGAACTCGACATCGAGCTCAGGCTCCGTCGCCTTGATCTGCGCGCGCACATCGGCCATGACGTCATCAATGCTGCGGTTGCGATTTGCCTTGAGCTTTACCGTAAAGTCGCCGGTGTTGGCTTCTGTCACGGCGGCCAGGCCCATCTGCAGCCCGGTACGGCGCGAAGTGCTTTCCACTTCCGGCTCAGACCACAAAATGCGTTCTACGTGCTCCAGTACACGGTTTGTTTCCGTGAGCGAGCTGCCCGCCGGCATGATGTAGTCGAGGATAAATCCTCCCTCGTCCATCTCCGGCAGCAAGTCGGAGCCGAGGCTTTGATAGCCGATCCAGGTGCCGGCGATCAGCAACACGCACACCGTGCCAAGCCACAGCGGCCGCGCCAGTGCCCACTCCAGCGCGCGCTTATGTATGCGAAGGATAGCTTGCAGAAACCGGCCTGCCGAGTGCTCGCTGTGCGCGGAATGCGAGTGCTTGCGCAGCAGAACAAAGCTCAACCCTGGCGTCCAGGTAAGCGCCAACAGCAGGGAAGTGAGCAGCGAGGCCGACATAGTGATGGCCAGCGCGCGAAAGAAGCTGCCCGTAACCCCGCTGACCCAGACCAACGGCAAAAAGACCACGACGGGCGTGATCGTCGAGCCAATTAACGGCGTAGTGATTTCGCTCAGTGCCCTGCGCACGGCCTCCATGCGGCTCTCGCCGTGGTCGCGGTGCATCACAACGTTTTCGACCACAACGATCGCGTCATCAATGACGAGTCCGATGGCCGCGGCAAGCCCGCCGAGAGTCATCAAATTGAAGCTCTGCCCCAGCACCCGCAGAACGACAATCGTAGTGGCGACCGTTACCGGAATCACCAGTCCGGCAACAAGCGACGAACTCCAGTCTCGGAGAAAGAGAAACAAAATTATGCAGGCCAGAATGAGCCCGATGAGAATCGCGTCTCGCACACTGGCAATGCTGTCGCGCACCAGTTGCGACTGATCGTAGAAAACATCGAGCTTTACGCCCGGAGGCAGGTTTTTGCGCAGATCCTGCACCTGCTCAGCTACGGCATTCGCCACGGCGACGGTATTACTGGAAGGTTGGCGTGCAATGTTGATCAGCACGGCGTTTTTGCCGTTCGCCGTGACGGTGGTGTAAACCGGCATGGTGGATTGCTCCACCGTTGCGATGTCGGCAATGCGTACCGGCGTGCCGGACGCTGTGGTCTTGACCACAAGCTGACGCAACTCATCGAGATTGTGCGCCTGTGCGCCTACCAGGCCCAGAATCAACTGGTGATTTGCCTCATAAAGCCCGGGGGAATCGATGATGTTCGAGGCGTTGATCGCATTTACCAGATCAGGAATCGTCACGCCGGTGGCGGTAAGCTGCGCCATGTTGGGCACAACATGAAACTCCGGCACCTGACCTCCCTGCACCACTATGGTGCTCACGCCGGAGACGCGATTTAACGGCGGTTTGAGCTGGTAGGTAGCAATCTCCCAGAGTCGAGTCTGAGGAACCGTATCCGATGTGAGGCTGTAACCAAGAATGGGGAAGGTGGCAAAAGTGAGCCGGTGGGTGGTAATGCGTGCAGTAGCGGGCAGTGTCTGCTCTACCTTACTGAGCGCCGCATCCACCAGTTGCAACTGGCGCACCATATCCTCGTTCCAATCGAAGAAGAGGCTGACTTCAGCCGAGCCGCGGCTTGTTGTGGAGCGAACCGTCTGCAATCCGGGAACGGAGTTGACCGCGTCCTCAATGGGCCGCGTGATCGTTACCTCCATCTGCTCTACCGGCATCACGCCGTTCTCTACGCCGATGACGACGCGCGGAAAGCTGGTTTCCGGAAAGACCGAGATTGGCACCTGAAAAGCAAAGTAAATTCCCGCAAACGTAAGCACTGCAGTAAAGAAAAAAATCGTGCGTGTGGAGCGCGCCAGCCAGAAAGGCTTCGGCTCAGTCGAAGATGCGGGGGCCGTTGCAGGCATCAGTCGTCGCCTCCACCCGCATCTGCCGGACCGACTTTTACTTTGGTGCCTTCATCGAGGCCATAAGCTCCGCCGGTAATCACCTGATCGCTTCCATTGAGACCGCTCAGCACCTGCACATCGTCGCCATCTGTAATGCCAAGCGTGACAGGCTTGCGGTGCGCCACGCTATCAGCGCCCACCAGCATCACAAACTTGCTGCCGTCCTGCGCCGTCACCACCGCGGAGACAGGAATCTTCCATGCCTGCGCCACGCTGCGTCCGGCAATTATCACCTTCACCGGCGTGCCTACCTTCAGCGCTCCATCTTTATTGTCAATTTTCAGCCACACCTCAACGGTAGCGCTTCCCGGATCAAGCGCAGGGCTGATGAGCGAAACCTTCGCCGGCACAGGAGTATCGAGGCCGGGCACGTGAATCTCCGCGCTGTCTCCCACCTTCATCCGTTGCGTCGCACTCTGTGCCAGATGTGCCTTGGCCAGCAGTGTGGATGTATCCATCACCGTGATAAGCGGCGCGCCGGCCGCCGCGGTTTCCCCCGCAAAAAGCGGCCTGTCCGTAACCACTCCGTTGATGGGGCTGCGAATCTCCGAGTAGCTCACCTGGGCATCCGCTCCTTGCAGCTTGCCTTCGGCGGAGGTCAACTGTCCCTGCGCTTCTTGCAGCGCAGCCGCGCGGCTCACGCTCTGCACGGATTGCAGATGCTTCGTCGCGGTATCGTAAGCAGCCTGCGCCTGTACCAACGCAGCCTCAGCAGTGTCGAGGTCCCGTCCCGGAATCGCACCCTCCGCAAAAAGCTGCTTGCGGCTCTTCACAATGCTTTGGTGCAGCTCCAGATTGGCCTTTGCCTGCGCCAAATCGAGCTCAGCTCGCTGCGTGTCCTCCGGAACCTGAGCCTTTGTAGCGGTCGCATAAGCAGCCTGCGCTGCCTCATAAGCGCCCTTGTTGTCGAGTGCCGCGGCCGTCAGGTCAGCGTTTTCCAGCACTGCCAGCAACTCGCCGGCATGAACCTTCGCTCCACGCTGCACATAGAACTTGCGCACCGGAGCGGTAATCTTCGGCTCAATGGCTGCCTGCGCAACGGGAGCAAGAACCGCGTCGGCCTCAATGTGCTCAGTAATCGGCCCCTGCTCAGGTTTTTCCGCCTGCACGGTGACTTCCACTTCGGGCGCGGACTCTTTTTTGCAGCCTGCCGCTGGTATGAGCAGCAGAGCCGCCATGCCGGCCCTGAGAAAATATTGAGGCACGCACGGCCTCGCCTGCTTCCTATTGAGGTCGATCATCTGTTTCCCATGCTGCCTATCAAAGTCTGCAAATCCGCAAGCGCAGCCCGGTAGCGCACGCGCCCATCCTCGCGCGCATTCTCGGCAGCAAGGTCGGCCGTCTGCGCGTCCACCACTTCAAGAACCGTAGCCTCGCCACCCGTGTAGCGCAGCTTCGTCAGCCGCAGGCTCTCGCCCGCGGTCTGCACGCTTAAATTGAGGGAAGTAAGCTGATCCCGCGCAGTTGCGGCTTCTTCATAGGCTTCCTCCAACCGCGCGATCAGTTGCCGCTGCGCCATGCTCAGCGCTACTTGTGCCGCATCCCGGCGAATCTCGCTCTGCTTGACCTTATGCTGCGTTGCCAGCCAGTCCCACACGGGAATATCTACGGTCAAGCTGGCCGAGTAGCCAAGGTTGCGCACATCATCCGGCCCCTTCACGGCAAACTGCGGTGCATCGATGCCGTAGGTGTAGTTTAGCCCCAGCGAAGGCAAGTAGGCGGCGCGCGCGGCCATCACGTTGGCATTGCTTATCTGCACCGCGGCCAATGCGCTCTTCAGTTCCGGACTGTTCTTTGCTGCAATCTGTTCTACATCCGTCAGGGACGGAAGCGGCTCAAGGTTTTCCGCGGGGGCAAGCGTGTATGGCGTGCGCGGGTCGGGAAAGAGTAGAACGCCAAGGTCAAGCTGGGTCTTGTCCGCGGCCAGCCGCGCATCGGAGAGTTCGCGCGCGCGCTGCTGCTCTTCAAGCTGCGCCTTCACCACACCGGCGTTCGCCGCTTCGCGCGCCTGCTCGCGCTCGCTGGTCAGATGCACAAAGCCGGCAGCCTCGGTGTGCGCCCGTTCGGCAATCTCCAACTTATTCTGCGCGGCCACGGCGCCATAGTAGAGGCTTGTCACCGTGGCAATCAGCCCGCGCCGCGCAATCTCCATCTCCGCCGCGGAAAGCGCAGCAGCCGCATCGGCACGCCGTACTGCGGCTACCTGCGCCAGTCCCAGCGTCTCGTTCACAATGCCCTGGCTGGCGTACTCGCGCACCGCATTGTTGGCAATAAACCGCGGCGCAGGCTGTGCTGCCGCGCCCTGGCCGGCCTGATTCTGCAATCCGTTGGGCTGGGTGTAAAGCCCCTGGTTATGAAAATCGACACTGGGCAGCATTCCGGCGCGCGCAATCGAGCGGTCCAGCGCCGCCGAGCGGCTATCAGCCACAGCCGCAGCATAGGCCGGCTCATTGGCCTGCGCCCGCCGGATCGCCTCGTCGAGCGTGATCGTAACGGGCGGCGCCTGCGCCAGCGCCCGGAGGGAAATGCCAATCAAAACAGACAGAAAGACAGACGATTTCGCCGAAGGCCACATTGTTCTCACAAAAGACGACTCGATCCTCACTTACTTTATAGACGTTGAACCTTAAGGTTGCTTAAAGACAGTGCCGCGCCGGAAACGATTCGCTGTTCCGGCGGCAAAAATCGAGGCGGGTCTGAAAATGATGCAGGAAATTGCCCGCGTACTCCGGCTCCCATTGCAATAGAGCATCATTTTCGCAAGGGGATTCCCGTTTTGCCGCAGTCGGAGCTTGTTCTTATTACCCATAGAGCTTACCCGCGGAATCGGCAGGCGAGGCAGATCTTTTGCCTCAGCACGCATTCCGGTTTTATAACATGATCGTGGGTCGAATCAGACCGGTTTTCCCCTGAGCGCGGGCCGCAGTACGGCAAATTTTGCGAGAAAGTTGTTGTGAAGTGTTCGATATCCATTACCACCTTTTGTATGGCGTTGACGACGGCCCCAAAACCCTGGAAGAATCCCTGGCGCTCGCCGAGGCTTCGATTGCCGAAGGCGTAACGCATGTCGTCTGCACGCCGCACTCCAATGACACATACAGGTTTCAGCCTGAGGTCAACCGCGAACGTCTGGCGGCTCTTGAAGAGCGGCTCGACGGGCGCCTTACGCTCGGCCTCGGCTGCGACTTCCATCTCTCGTATGACAACATCGAAAGCCTCTACAAGGACAGGTCGTGCTTTACCATCAACGGCAAGCAGTACCTTCTGGTCGAGTTCCCTGACTTCGGCATTGCGACCAATATGGCAGCCACGTTTTATGAGATGACAGCCTTTGGAGTTGTGCCGATCATCACGCATCCCGAGCGCAATCCAACCTTGCAGCAGGATCCCGGCCGCATGTCCGAATGGATACGGCTCGGCTGCCTGGTGCAGGTAACGGCCTCTTCGCTTCTGGGCCGTTTTGGTCAGCGCGCGCAGACCGTAAGCCGAGATTTGCTTAGAAAGAACTGGGTTCACATCATCGCCAGCGATGCGCACAGTGTGGAACGGCGCGCGCCCGCGCTGTCCAAAGCTCATGCCGCGCTGCAATCTGAGTTTGGCCAGCAGACAGCGGACCGGCTCTGTATCGAGAATCCGAAGGCGATCTTTCTGGGCGAACCGCTCGCGGAGCAGCCAGAGCCGCGAGGCGTCTTCGGGGACGTCCAGCCCGCAAAAAAAGGATTTTTCAGCAGATTCTTTGGCCGATAAAAACGATGGCGGGAAGATCTTCCCGCCATCGTTTTTAATCCGATTTTCGCGGGTGTTGTGCTAATACTTTACAATCGTCGCAAAGGATTCCGGCTTGAGGCTTGCGCCTCCCACCAGTGCGCCGTCGATCTCTTCCTGCTGAATCAGGCTGGTGCAGTTGTCCTGCTTTACGCTGCCGCCGTAGAGAATCCGCATATTGGCCGCAATCTCCGCGCCCAGCAGCTTCGCTACTTCCGCACGAACGATCTTGTGCGCTTCGACAGCAATCTCCGGCGTGGCTGTTTTGCCCGTGCCGATGGCCCACACTGGCTCGTAAGCAATCACAATCGTACCCGCCTCCTCAGGCGTAATTCCGGCAAATGCGCCGGCGATCTGCCTCTTCAGCACATCGGCCGTTCTGCCCGCTTCACGCTCCGCCAGCATTTCACCAACACACACCACCGGCACGATGCCGTGCCTGAGCGCGGTGTGCAGCTTCTTGTTGACAATCTCATCCGTCTCGCCGAAGTACTGCCGCCGCTCCGAGTGGCCGACCAGCGTATGCGAGCCGCCGACGTCTTTGACCTGTAATACCGAGGTTTCGCCGGTAAATGCGCCTTCCTCGGCAAAGTGAATATTCTGCGCGCCAACGGCGATCCTTGATCCTTGAGTGGCTTTAACCAACTCGGGCAGAAGCACAGGCGAGGGAAAAATCGCAATTTCGTCGCGTTCGTGTCCTGCAACAAGCGGCAAAAATACCTCGACAAACGCCTTCGCTTCCACGGGCGTCTTGAACATCTTCCAATTCGCAGCAATCAGAGCTTTGCGGAACATAATTTTTCTGGATTTCCTCCCGGATGATTCTACGGGAGGGGAATGGTTGGACGGGTGAGGAGCCACACGTATATGTTAATGAGCGGCATAGAGTCTGCGCAACGCGAACTGTTACGCAGAAAAATCTCGTTGACACTGTGCGGAGAAATGTCGGCTGTGACGCCGGTCCAGGGCGCCGTCAAGCCCAGCACAAAACAACGCACCACAGGCCGAAACCGGGCTTCGGAAATCTTCGAGAAGCGAAAATATCGGTTTACTGATACCACTGCAACCGCTTACTGCTCATCCGGACCTCCTTTGCTTCTTAAGCTTCTTTCCAATAACAAAAGGCTGTTTCGGAATCTTTTACTCGTTCTCGATCGTCGTCGACGATTTGGTTCGTTTTATTTCAATTTATTTCTAATCCTATCTTGATAGGATGTAAAAATGGGGCAATGGAAATGGCTGTCAGTCAAATCACGTCTTTAGAAAAGGTTTCCACCCGGCGAGGTGCCAATGTCCTGCTGGAAGTGCTGCGCAGCGAAGGCATCGAGTATATTTTCGGCAATCCCGGCACGACGGAGCTGCCATTGATGGATGCTTTGTTGGATGTGCCAGAGGTGCAATACATCCTTGCGCTGCAGGAGGCCAGTGCGGTGGCCATGGCTGACGGTTACGCGCAGGCAGCGCGCAAGCCGGGCTTTCTGAATTTGCATACAGCTGGCGGCCTGGGGCATGGAATGGGAAACCTGCTCAATGCAAGTGTTTCCCAGACGCCGCTTGTGGTAACAGCAGGCCAGCAAGACTCGCGACACACCATTACAGATCCTCTGCTCTTTGGCGATCTGGTGCGCATTGCGAGCCCTGCCGTGAAGTGGGCGCAGGAGGTAACGGCGGCGGATCAGCTTCCAATTCTTGTGCGGCGCGCATTCAATGACTCCAAGGCTGCGCCTGCCGGGCCGGTTTTTCTTTCGCTGCCGATGAACGTGATGGAAGAGATGACGGATGTTGCAGCGGGCGAGCCATCGAATGTGGACTACACGCCGACGGCGGGCTCGCTGGATCTGCTGGCGAAGCAGTTGGTGTCGATTTCGCCGGGTAAGCTGGCGATTATCGCCGGTGACGAGGTGTATTGGAGCGGCGCGGCGAAGGAAGTTCTGGAGCTTGCGGAGATCTTTGGCGCGACGGTATATGGTTCTTCGTGGCCTTCGCGCGTGCCGGTGCCGACCGCACATGAGCTTTGGGCCGGGCATCTGCCAACCAGGGCTACCGACATTGCCCAGGTGCTTTCGCAGTACAACGCTATCTTCGCGCTCGGCGGCAAATCGCTTATCACGATTCTCTACTCGGAGGGTCCGGCGATTCCGCCCGGATGCAAGGTCTATCAGTTGTCTGCCGACGTGCGCGATTTGGGAAGGACGTACACAACGCAACTCTCGGTGGTGGGTGACATCCGAAAGTCGCTGGCTGCACTGCTGCCATTGTTGAATCAGAAACTGACGGCAGAAGCGCTGTCAACCTTCTCCGGGATTCGCCGCGAGGCACGACAGGCACGCAAAGAACATCGTGCCGGACTGGAAGCGCAGGCATTGTTGGAAATGCAGGCACCGGGGATTACGCCGCTGGCGGCCGCGCGTGAGGCGCTGCGTGCCATCGGGCCGCGGATGCCGATTGTGGATGAAGCGATTGTGACGTCGAAGCATGTGTGGAGCTTGCTCGATAGCGACTGGCCGGAGCAGTACTCGTTTTTGCGCGGCGGTGCGCTGGGGTGGGGAATGCCGGCGGCGGTGGGTTGCTCGCTGGGTAGCGGGCGCGAGCCGGTGGTTTGCCTCGTGGGTGACGGAGCGGCGCTCTATTCACCGCAGGCCATGTGGACCGCGGCGCATGAGGAGCTTCCGGTGACGTTTGTGGTGATGAACAACCGCGAGTACAACGTGCTGAAGAACTTTATGAAATCGCGGACGGATTATCGTGCGGCGCAGTTGCAGAAGTTTATTGCGATGGACCTGAACCAGCCGCCGGTTGATTATCTCGCGCTGGCGCAATCTTTCGGGCTGTGCGCGTGGCGTGTGAGCAAGGCTTCTGACATTGCCGGAGCGATCGAGGCGGGGATTGCTTCGGGCAAGGCGAACCTCATCGAAGTTATGATTTCAAACTGAGAACTAAAAGAGTGCGATTTGCAGGACGGCTTTGTCTGCGATGGAGTTGCAATTTTCACTCCGCACGTAGGGAAAATCATTGTGAAACGTATTTCGCGTCGTCGTTTTCTTGCTGCCAGTCTTGCTGCTACTCCGGCTGCCGCCGGGGCTCTTGCTTTGGGAAAAAGCCTGTATGCCGTGGATGCTGCACCGGAGCAGGACCATGTTTTGAAGCTCTGGTATACACAGCCTGCTTCGCAATGGGTGGAGGCGCTGCCGATCGGTAACGGGCACCTGGGCGCGATGATCTTTGGCGGCGGCGAGGTGATGCCGCGAACAGCGCAGGGTACGATGATGGATTGTGCCAATGAGCCGGTTCCGATGGACCCGGCGAAGGAGACGCTGACGCTCAATGCGGATACGCTGTGGTCGGGACGGCCGTTTGACGGGAATCATCGTGGGGCGCAGGAATTTCTTGCGCCGATTCGCAAGGCTGTGCTGGAGCAGCAGGATTATCATCTGGCCGACAAGCTTTGCCATAACATGCAGGGGCTGTTTTCAGAGGCATTTCAGACGGCTGGTGTGCTGCATGTGGACTGTGTGCACGCGGATGCCGTGAATGAATATCGGCGTGAGTTGGATCTTGATTCGGCGGTTGCGCGAACAAGCTACAAGACGGATGAGGTTCTGTTTGAGCGCACGGTCTTTGCGTCGGCGCCGGATGGAGTGATTGTGCTGCGCATTGCGGCGAGCAAGCCGGGGGCGCTGAACGCGACCGCATGGCTAGATGGCGCGCTGATGCGATCGGTGACGGCTTCAGCGAAGAGCGCTGCGGAAGGCCGGCTGGTGCTTGAGGGCAAAGCTCCGAGCCATGTGCCGGGAGCGGGGCATCCGGATAACGATTCGGGCATTCGTTTCTCGGATGCGGCGGGCGAGGGGATGTATTTTGCGGTTGCCGCGCAGGCGAGTGTCGAAGATGGAACGATTCATGCGGATGGCGACAGATTGCGCGTGGAAAATGCCACGGCGCTGACGATTGTGTTGACTGCGGCAACGGGATTTCGCGGATTCGATCAGAATCCTGATCTGCCGCTCGATGTCGTCAAGGAGAACGCTGCGCACAGGCTCGATGCGGCGCTTGCAAGCAGCTACGATGTGCTGCGGCAGAGGCATGAGGCCGATTATAGGCGGCTCTTTGAGCGCGTCTCGCTGAACCTCGGTGCGGGCACGGAAGCGGCTGCGCTGCCGACGGATCAGCGACTGAAGGCTTTCGCCGCAATGCCTGACCCTTCGCTGCTCGCGCTCTATTTTCAGTACGGGCGTTATCTGCTCATCTCCAGTTCGCGTTCTGGCTCACAGCCGGCGAATCTGCAAGGGATCTGGAACTTCCAGGTGCAGGCGCCGTGGAGCAGTAACTGGACTTCGAATATCAATCTCGAAATGAACTACTGGCCCGCGGAGACGTGCAACCTGAGCGATTGCGCAGAGCCGTTGTTCGATCTCATCAGCGGCCTGCGCCAGACAGGCCGCCGCGCCGCCGCGGAGACATATGGACTTCCCGGATGGGTGACCCATCACAACATTGATCTATGGCGCACGGCGAATCCGGTGGGCATGGGTGTGGGCCAGCCGACATGGGCCAACTGGCAGATGAGCGGCCCGTGGTTCTGCGGGCATCTTTACGAGCACTACCGCTTTACAGGTGATAAGGAATTGTTGCGTTCGCGTGCTTATCCGCTGATGAAGTCTTCGGCGGAATTTTATCTGCAATGGCTGATCGATGACGGCGATGGGCATTTGACGACATGCCCATCGTTCTCTACGGAGAACTCGTTTCTTGCTCCGGATGGGAAATATGCCTTTACCAGCGCGGGCTGCACGATGGATATGGCACTGATGCGCGAGCTCTTTGGCAACTGCATTGCTTCGGCTGAGGAGTTGGGTGTTGATGCCGAATTTGCTGAAAAGTTGAAGGCGGCGCGCGCGCGGCTGCTGCCTTACAAGATCGGCCGCTGGGGGCAACTGCAGGAGTGGTCGGTTGATTTTGAAGAGAGTGAGCCGGGACAGCGGCATATGTCGCACATGTATCCGTTGTATCCGGGTTCGCAGATTACGCCGGAGGGAACGCCTGAGCTTGCGCGTGCGGCGCGTGCATCGCTGGAACGAAGGCTTGCGCATGGCGGCGCTTATACGGGATGGAGCAGGGCGTGGGCTATTGCCTTCTGGGCACGGCTGCATGACGGCGACATGGCGTGGGAATCGCTCATCATGCTGATGAAACACAGCACGAATACGAGCCTTTTGGATACGCATCCGGCCGGCAAGTCGGCGATCTTCCAGATTGACGGCAACTTTGGCGCGACAGCGGCGATTGCGGAAATGCTGCTACAGAGCCACACGGAGGTTATTGAGTTTTTGCCGGCGCTGCCGTCTTTGTGGCCGGATGGAGAAGTGAAAGGATTACGCGCGCGCGGGAATCTTGAAGTGGATCTTCGCTGGCAGCGGGGACAGGCACAGGCTGCGGCACTGCGCGCGGGTTCGGGCGGAAGGTTTACGCTGCGCGCGCCGGTGGGGCAGAAGATCGATCGCGTGACGGGAGAAAGCGATCTGCCGCTCGAACAAATGGAAGATGGAAGCGTGCGTTGCACGCTTCAACCGCGTGCTGTTTACCGCGTTATCTTTGCGTAAGCTGAGAAATCTTTGTCAAAAAGATGGCCGGCGATTGCGAAATCGATGCAATCGCCGGTCATTTTGTATTCGTTCAAAGCTAGACAGATGCGAAGACGCTCAATTCAGCGAGGGCTAAGGCGACGGGGCAATCCGTAATGCGCAGGCGCAGTTTGTTGGTTGTAACCGGCTGCGGGAGGCGGATCAGGCGGCAGTTGCCGATGCTGGTGTCCTGCACAATTTCTTTCCAACCGCCGTCCTGCCAGGCATCAATGCTGAAGGCTGCGATGCGCTGGCCCAGGGCAATGGCTTCGCGTAGGCGGAAGATTGCTACCTGTTGCGTGCTGCCGAAATCGACGGTGAGCTCGGGTGTTGTTACTGCATCATCGGTTGCCCAGTAGGTCTCGCGGTCTCCATCGACAAGATTATGCGCGTTGAAGCGGCGGCCGGCACCGCGAACATTGGAAGCGCACAGCTTTGCGGATGAGGCCAGATTCTGTGCGAACATCTGCTCGATGCGCTGATGCAACTCAGACAGGGATGTGGCATCGCTGGGCTCAATTAGTCCTTTGTTGTCCGGTGGCACATTGAGCAGCAGTGTTGCGCCGCGGCCTACAGAGTCGAAGTAGAGATCGATGAGCTGATCCGGTGTTTTGACTTTGTCGTTTTGGTCCTGGTGCCAGAACCAGCCGGGACGGATGGAGACATCGCACTCGGCGGGCTTCCAGATGGAACCGTTGCGCACACCGTGATTGAGCGCATCGATGCCGCCGTTCTCAGAGGCGTGCGGGTCGTTCTGCGCTTTTTCTTTTTGAACGCTGAAGGTGGACCAGCATGGATCGCCGGCAATGCCGCTCTCGTTGCCGATCCAGCGAACATCGCCGGCTGCGCCGAAGATGACGGTCTGCGGCTGCAACTTGTGCACCAGAGCGAGGATCTTGTCCCACTGGTAGTAGTCGGGACCGATGTGGCGCTTTTCGCGCGCGCCGCCGTAGTAGCCATCTCCTCCATTGGCGCCATCGAACCAGATTTCGAAGATGGGGCCGTAGTGGGTGAGCAGTTCGCGTATCTGCTCGTGGTAGATGGTGATGTAAGCAGGCGTGGCATAGGCGGCGTTCGAGCGGTCCCAGGGGGAAACGTAGACGCCGAACTTGAGCCCGGCGCGGTGCGCAGCCTCGGAGAGATCGCGGACAACATCGCCTTTGCCGTTGCGCCACTTGCTGTTGCGGATGCAATGCTCGGTAGTTTTGGTGGGCCACAGACAGAAGCCGTCATGGTGCTTGCAGGTAAGGATGGCGCCTTTCATGCCACCGGCTTTTACAGTGCGCATGATCTGGTCGGGATCGAATTCGGTAGGGTTGAAGTCGTTCGGGTCTTCATCGCCGTAACCCCACTCCTTATTGGTGAAGGTGTTCACCGAGAAGTGCAGAAAGGCGTTTGTTTCCATGCTTTGCCAACGGAGCACGCGCGGAGAGGGAACTGCGCCGTAAGCAGATGGCGCGGATGCTTCGTCTTTCGCCCACAGAAGGGTGCTTCCGGTTACGGCTGCGGATGCGGCAATGAACTGACGACGGGATATGCGCATGTTGTGATCCTGATCTCCGATTTTTCAGATGAAGAAAGTTGCAGGTTCCATTGCGCCGGCGATGTTTTCCGGCCCGGTTATATGGACGCTTGGTAGCGGAAGTATTCGTAGGCTGCGATGCTGGCTGCGCCGCGATCCCAGAAATTGTTGTCCATGCGTTGAAAGAGCGTTTCCGTTGTGGGCAGAAAGCGGGGGAGAACATTGTTCTCGATTGTCTGCTGGGTGGCGGCTATGAAGACTCCTCCGGCAATGTTTTCTGAAAGCGCGAAGATGACCATGCGCGGATTGTTGTTCTGAATGAGGTGCGCGACGGCTAATCCCAACGCCTGGCCGGCACGATAAAGAATGGCGATGGCTTCCGCATTGCCTGCCGCGGCCAGGGATTCGATCTCTTCCACGTTTTGCACGACGATGCCTTTTTCCCGCGCAGCTTCAAGAATCGCCTTGCTGCCGGCGACGGTATCCAGACAGCCTCTCTTGCCGCAGCGGCAGGGAAGTCCGTTGAGGTCGATGGTGGCGTGGCCGATTTCGCCCGCGCCTCCATCATGGCCGCGGTAGAGCTCGCCGTGGATGTAATGGCCGCAGCCAATGGCGCGATCGACGGTGATGACGGTGAAATTTTTCTCCGTACGCGCATTGCCGAAGAGCTTTTCGCCCATCGCTGCGGCGTTGGCGTCATTTTCAAGAAAGGCGGGAATGCCGGCGGCTTCGCGCACAATCGCCGCGATGGGGACATCGCGCCAATCCAGCTCATTCGAGAGTCGGCAGATGCCGTGCTCGCGATCGACCATGCCGGAGACCGCCATGCCGATGCCG
>JASHPD010000322.1 GCA_030038315.1 Acidobacteriaceae bacterium | reverse complement strand
GGAGCCTATAATGCGCGGAATCAAAACGGATCGCCGCGGATTTCTGCGAGCTGCGGGAAGTGCGCTTGCCTCGGCGCCGCTACTTTCTATTGCGCGCGATCTTGCGGCGCTGCCTTCATCCGCAAAGGGGCGTGAGCCCGCCACGCCAGCCGCATCTGCTTCCATCAAGCTCAACGTTAAAGACTTTGGCGCGAGCGGCGATGGAGAAACCAAGGATACGCTCGCCGTGCAGCAGGCGCTGGATCGCTGCAGCTTTCTCGGCGGCGGCGAGGTCTTTGTCCCCGCGGGCAATTACCGGATTGGCGCTATCACGCTGCGCTCCAACACGCTGTTGCGCCTCGATGCGGGCGCGTCGCTGCTCGGCTCGCCCGATCTTGCTGATTATCCGCTTACGCAGGTGCGCTGGGAGGGGCGATGGATTGAAGGCTATATCGGCCTCGTCTCCGCGACGGATGCCGGGAATATCGCCATTGCGGGTGCGGGAAAAATCATCGGCAATGCCGCTATCAAAGGGCGCGTCGATGCGCAGACCAGGCTTCGCCATCCGGCGCTGCTTGAGTTTACGCAATGCAATGGTTTGCGCGTGGAAGACTGCGTGACGGAGCAGAACGACATGTGGTCGATCCATCCCGTCTACTGCGAGGACGTGGCATTTCGCAACGTCACCGTGCACGGCGGCGCGGACGGCATCGATGTGGACTCGTGCAGGCGCGTTGCCATCGATGGCTGCAATTTTTCGACTGGCGACGACTGCATCTCGCTCAAGTCCGGGCGCGGCGCGGAGGGGTACGCCATTCATCGGCCTACGGAAGACGTGCGCATTGCCAACTGCATCTTTGCCGATTCGCACTGGGCCTGCATCGGCATTGGCAGCGAAACCTCCGGCGGCATCCGCAATGTCCGCATCGAGCACTGCAAGTGCATTGGCGCGCGCACCTTTGCCATTTACATTAAGAGCCGTCCGGGCCGAGGCGCGTTTATTGAGGATATCTTCGTCGATGATCTGGATGTTTCCGGCGCGGGGCAGGGATTTCTGCGCATCAACATCCTGAACAGCGGAAAGCAGGATGAATTTCCCGTTGCCGGCGACGACGGCATCCCAACGGTGCGCGGCTTCCGCTTTCGTAATATCCGTGTGACCGGCGTTCCCGTCCTTGTGCAGGCAACGGAGATCTTGCCCGCGAAAGCGCTTGAGGGTTTCTCGCTTGCCAACATTACAGGCACATGCGGCAAGGGCATTTTCCTGGCAAACATTCGCGGCGCGGAAGTGAGCGGAATTCACGTAACCGGCTTCAGCGGCGCGCTTCTCAACACCT
Organism: Acidobacteriaceae bacterium; assembly: GCA_030038315.1. Taxonomy (GTDB): domain Bacteria; phylum Acidobacteriota; class Terriglobia; order Terriglobales; family Acidobacteriaceae; genus Telmatobacter. The sequence goes on along the minus strand of JASHPD010000322.1, from coordinate 12,313 downwards.
GCAACGTTACCGGAAGCGGACTCAGCGGAGCAGCGCGGCTCGAAGCTGCGAAAATCCCCGCGCCGATTCCGCCGCCAGCGCAGCCGTACCAGTTGCATTGATCTCTCGCGGAATTCTTATGGCTTTGTTTTCATTTGCGCGCCGTTCCCTTTGCTTTGCCGCCATGCTTGCGTGCTTTGCCGGCGTTGCGCGGGCGCAAGCAATGCCTGACCATCCTGATAACCGCGGCCGCGCTGAGCTGGTGCAATCGCTGAACGCCATCGCGGCGAAAGATCTTGCGCAGCGACGCGCCGTGATGGCAAGGATTACAACGCGCGAAGAGGCCGAGGCACGGCAGCGCGCGGTCCGCGAAAAGATTCTTACGCTGCTTGGAGGACTGCCGGAACGATCGCCACTCCATGCGCGCATTGCCGGCACCGTGCCTGCGCAGGGCTTTCACCTTGAAAAGGTGATTTATGAAAGCCAGCCGCGCTTTTACATTCCCGCGCTGCTCTACGTGCCGGACGGCAAACCCGCAGGAACACGCTTCCCGGCGATCCTGATGACGCCCGGCCACAGCCCGATGGGCAAAGCGGGCGACTCCTTGATTGCGGCAACTTTCGCGCGCAATGGTTTTGTTGTTCTTTCCTGGGACCCGATTGGACAGGGCGAGCGGCTGCAATATCCTGACCCAGCCAATCCCGATCGGTCGCTTGCAACGCGGCCCACAGGCGAGCACGGCGAGGCGAGCCTTCAGCCGATGCTGATTGGCGATGCCATGGCACGCTACTTTGTGTGGGACGCGATGCGCGGCATCGATTACCTTACGTCCCTTCCCAATGTTGATCCTCACCGCATTGGAGCCTTCGGCTGCTCCGGCGGCGGAGCCGACACGGCACTGGTTGCCGCGCTCGATCCGCGCGTTGCCGCCGCAGGCGTGGCCTGCTACAACACGTCTTTTGATGCGCTGCTTGCGTCGATCGGCGCGCAGGACGGCGAGCAGTCTATTCCTGATTTCATTGATTCCGGTTTTGATTTTCCGGATTGGATTGAGCTGGTAGCGCCGCGTCCCTATGCTGAAATTGCTACTTACGCGGATATGTTTCCCTTTGACGGTGCGCGCGCAACCGCCGTGGAGGCCCGTCGATTCTATTCGCTCTTTGATTCCGCAAGCGCGGGCACGGCCACTGGCGCGGCTCCGTCAACCAATCTCACCGGGCCGGCGCTGAATGCGGACACCGGCAATGCCGTGCCGCTCGCGGCGCGCTTTCAATTCATCACCGGACCTGGGCATCACGGCGCGCTTGCGCCCATCCTGGGCAACATCCTCGGCTTCTTTCTGCGCAATCTTCAGCCTGGCGCCGATGCGGACCATCCGATTCTCACGCCGCCGGCAAAGCTGCCGCAAGATGCGCTGCAAGTTACGCCAACCGGCCAGGTCGCTACCAGCTTTCCCGGCTGCGCAACCGTCTTCAGCCTCAATCTTGCCCGCGCTGAAGCAATCGCCGCGCCGCGCCATCCCTTCGGCGCGAGCCTGATCGCAGCGGTTCGCGCCGTTACGCGAGCTTCCGCTGTTCCCGGCGCGCAATCCTCAGATGGGCTGCGCGACGCACGATCCGGCTCCGTCGAAATCGGCGCGGGAGGCGGTGTGCATCTGCGTGGCGTCTTATCCGCTCCAGCTACGCCCGGCCGCCATCCGGCAGTGCTGCTCCTGGCGCCGGATTCAATCCTTGGCAACAACGCGATTGCCCGCGCCAGCAAAGCGGAATTCGACAGGCTCGCTGCGCGGGGCAACGTGGTTCTCGCCATGACGCCTGCGCCTTCGCCGCCCGGCACGGAGGATATGAAGTCGCCTCTGCTCGGTCCGTTTTATCTGCTCAGCCTGCGCGCCGATCTAGTTGGCCGCACGCTGCTCGGCACGCGCGTCGATGACGTGATTCGCATGGTGGATGCGCTCGCGGCACGCCCGGATGTGGACCCGAGACGAATTACCGCCGTTGGCAGCGGCCACATGGGCCTTGTTCTGTTGCACGCCGCCGTGCTTGATTCTCGCCTTGCGCACGTCACGGTGAGCCGCACGCTGGCGAGCTATCGAAGCCTGTTGCAGGCGCCGTTGCCCATTGGCGCGCCGGAGGACGTGTTGCCCGGCGTTCTGCTTCACTACGATATTCCGGACCTGGTTCACGCATTGGGCACGCGAGCTACGGTGAGCTCTTCCGCGAAGGGAACGGATGATTTGAGCCGCGAGTCCACTCCGCTAAGCGAGCTTACGCATCCATAGATGTGGAATTGGTGAGAGCCGGGATTATTTCCCGATGCAGAAGGTGGAGAAGATCAGGTTGAGAATATCGTCCGGGGTGGTCTGGCCGGTGAGCGAGTCGAGCGCCCAGAGCGCACGGTAGAGATCGAGCAGAATCATCTCGTGCGGAGTGCCGCTCCGGTTGGCGTGGGCTGCGTCAGCGAGCGCGGCGAGCGCGGTAGTGACGGCCTGGTGATGGCGCAGGCTGGTCAGCATTCCCGGCTCACTGGCAGCGCCGCCTGTGGCCAACGTAATGATTTGCTCGCGCAGCGCGGCAATGCCTTCCCCGGTGAGCGCGGAAGTTGCGATGAGCGGAAGCTCGCCAGGCTCCGCGCCCGCGTGTGCGGGTGCAAGGTCGCTCTTGTTGCGCGCGATGAGAGCGGGACGCCCTGCGACAGAGCGCAGGAGATCGCGCTCTTCCTTATTCAAAGGCTGCGTTGCGTCCAGCACGACGAGCACCAGCGCGGCGTCGGCCAGGGCTTCCCGGCTGCGCGCGATGCCAAGCTGCTCGGCTTCTTCGCGGGCTTCGCGCAGGCCAGCGGTATCGATCAGCTCCAGCGGTATTCCGTCGAGCGCGATGCGCTCGGAGACGGTGTCGCGTGTCGTTCCCGGCGTTGCGGTCACAATGGCGCGGTCGCGCTCGATGAGCTTATTGAAGAGTGAGCTTTTGCCCACGTTGGGCCGGCCGACGATGGCCAGCGTCAGGCCGTCATGCACGATGCGTCCGCGCGAGTACGAAGCCGCGAGCGCTTCAAGCGAAGGCGTAAGCTCGCCGATGCGGCGTGCGATTTCGCCGGCGCCTGTCACCTCCACGTCGTCTTCGGCGAAATCGATACCGGCTTCGAGCAGAGCGATCAATTCCACGAGAGATTGCTTGACGGGCGCAACGCGGCGGCTGAGCGCGCCGCCCATCTGGCTGGCGGCCTGGCGCGCCTGCGTCAGCGTCTGCGCATCGATGAGGTCGCGCACAGCTTCCGCCTGCGTGAGATCGATTTTTCCGGCGAGAAAGGCGCGCAGCGTAAACTCGCCCGGCTCCGCCAGCCGCGCACCGAGCTGCAATGCGCGGCGCAGAAGCAGATCGAGCACAACAGGCGAACCATGCGCGGCGATTTCAAGGAGATCGTCGCCGGTGTAGGAGTCGGGCGCGGCATAGTACGTCACCATTGCTTCGTCGATGCGTTCGGATTCTTCGAGCACTTCTGCCAGCCGCGCGCGCGCATGTTCCAGCGGATGCTTCAACCGCACAAGCTGTGCGGCAATCGACGCGGCCAGCGGTCCGCTCAGCCGCACAATGCCGATGCCGCCGCGCCCGGGCGGCGTGGAGATGGCGGCAATGGTCTCCGCCGTGGGTTGAATCGAAGGTTCCCCTGTTTCGCTCATGCAGCTTTCTATTGTAGGCAATGAAAAGGCATCGTGTTCCTGCGTCGTTTGTCTGCTATAAAGGGTGCACTATTCGGCTTCTGTGTATAAGCTGCGTGAAAACCGCGTGTGAAGCGGAGTTGTATTCCACGAAATCGGAGAAGGGTGCATGAGAACTCATCGATCTGCCATTACAATCTGCCTCCTGCTGGGGATTGCAACGATAGCCGGACGCGCACAGGAACCATCGCATCCCGCAGTGAACCTGACAGTCGTCCGGCCGGAGTCGGTGGGCTTTTCCTCGCAGCGGCTGGAGCGGCTTCATGCGTTTCTCGATCAGGAAGTGGCAAGCAGACAGCTTGCCGGCGCGGTAACGATTCTGGCTCGGCACGGCGAAGTGGTGGATTTTCGCACCTACGGCAAGTGCGACATGGCAACGGGCACGCCGATGACGCGGGATACGATCTTCCGCGATTACTCGATGACCAAGCCGATTACCGGCGTGGCCATGATGATTCTTTACGAAGAAGGCAAATGGCTGCCAAACGATCCCATCTCGAAGTACATCCCCGAGTTCGCGCACTTGAAGGTCTACAACGGCATGGACGCGAACGGCAAAATGATTCTTGTCGATCCAGATCATGTGCCGACGATGCGTGAGCTGATGTCGCACACTGCGGGCTTCTCTTACGCATGGGACGCGGTGCCGCCCGTCGCCGCCATGTACAACGAGATGAATGTTACGCAGTCGAAGAATCTTCAGGAAATGATCGACAAGCTGGCGAAGATTCCGCTGAATTACCAGCCGGGCAAGGGATGGCTGTACAGCGTTTCGATGGACATTGAAGGCTATATTGTTGAAAAGCTCTCCGGGCAGAGCTTGCCGGATTTCGACCGCGAGCATATCTTTGCGCCGCTGGAGATGCAGGACGCGGGCTTCTACGTTCCGCAGGGAAAGCGCAACCGGTTCGCGGTGAATTACCGCTACGACGCAAAGCTGAACCAGCTTGCGGCATTCCCAACGCAGAACGGCCTGCCGACCGATTACACAAGCCAGCCGACCATGGCCTCCGGCGGCGGCGGGATGGTTTCAACGATTGAGGATTACTACCGCTTTGCGTCTATGCTGGCCAACGGCGGCGAGCTTGGCGGCGTGCGCATCCTGGCTCCGTCTACCGTGAAGCTGATGACTTCGAATCATCTGCCGGAATCGATCCTTACCGGGCAATTCGGCATCGGCATGTCGATTATGCGGCCGGGCTTTGGCTACGGCTACAACTGCGCGGTGATCTTCGACCCGCTGGAAGCAAATCTCTCCGATGGCAAGGGGACATTCTTCTGGGATGGAGCCGCGGGCACGTGGTTCTGGGTCGATCCGACGAACGACATCGTCTTTGTCGGCATGATTCAGCGCATGACGAGCCCGGACAATCATCGGCTTGAATACACGGTCCACACGCTGGTGGATCAGGCCCTGGTCGATCCGTCGAAGTAATCTCCTGCGCGGTTTCCCCCAGCCGCGCAGGAAAACTTCGCTTCAGAAATCTTAAGAATTTCCCTATTGTTTTCCCATAGGTAGAGGTGTATTGTCTTTTCTATGGCTTTGCCATAGGAGGATTGCCGTGGGCGGAAAAACCGATGTCTGGCAGGGAACGCTGGCGCTGATGGTATTAAGGACGCTTGAGACCATCGGCCCGCAGCATGGTTATGGTCTTGCACGGCGCATCGAGCAGACCAGCGGCGACCGCATTCAGTTGAATTACGGCACGCTCTATCCCGCATTGCTCAAGCTGGAGCAGGAAGGGTATGTCCGCTCGCGCTGGGGCGCCTCCGACAACAATCGCAAGGCGAAGTTCTACGAGCTGACAAAGGCCGGCCAGCGATACGTGCGCAAGGCGACGGCAGAGTGGGAAGAAACGACGGCGATTCTGGCGCGCTTTCTTGCGCCGGCGGGAGAGTAATCAGGAGAAACCATGATGCGCAAATTCAGAGCATGGATGATTCGCCTGTTTGCCACGCTGCAAATGCGCCGTACGCGCGCGGAGATCGATACGGAGCTTTCCGCGCACATTGCCATGAGCACGGAAGACGGCCTGCGCGCGGGCCTGAGTGCGGAAGAAGCGCGCCGCCGTGCGCTTTTGCAGCTAGGCGGCGAAGAGCAGACGCGACAGGCCTATCGCGACCGCGCGATGGTACCGCTGTTTGAGGGCATTGCGCAGGATGTTCGCTTTGCGCTGCGCCAGATGCGCAAAGCGCCGGTGTTCACGCTTACCGCTGTGCTTACGCTCGCACTCGGCATCGGTGCGAACGCAATCATCTACACGCTCGTCGATTCGATTCTGCTGCGTCCGCTTCCTTACGCGCAGCAGGATCGTCTCATGTGCGTCACGGGAAATACCTTCGTCATCGCTCCCAAGGGCTGGATTCGCGCTCTTGGCGAGCAATCCCACAGCTTCTCCTCACTCGCCGGCTATGGAGACGACACTGAGTCCAACATCACCGGCTCCGACATTCCCGAACGCGTCTTTGGCGCATCCGTCACCGTCAACGCGCTTGACACTCTCGGCATCCATCCCGCGCTCGGCCGGTTCTTCTCAAAAGACGACGAAGTCTTCGGCCAGGACCACGACGTGGTGCTGAGTTACGGCTACTGGCAGCGCCGTTTTGCGGGCACACCCTCCGCGCTGGGCCGCACGCTGCGCATCGATGGTGTCTCCCGCCGCATTATTGGCGTGCTGCCTGCCGATGTCCACTTTCCCTACGCCGATACCGAGTTCCTCATCCCTGTCTCCTACAACCGCGCCGACGTATACGATCCTTGGAATTCCTTCACTCTGCATATCTTCGGTCGTCTCGCTCCCGGCGTTTCTCCCGGACAGGCGCAGGCTGAACTGCGCCGCCTCCGCGGCATCCTCGTGCATCAGTTCCCGTGGCAAATGCCTGACAACTGGGCCTCCGACATGACTGTCGTTCCGCTGCTCGAATCCGAAACCGGCGACATGCGCCCGCGCCTGCTGCTGCTCTTCGGCGCGGTGGGCCTCATCCTCCTCATTGCCTGCGCCAACGTGGCCAACATGATGCTGGCCCGCGCCACATCCCGCGAGCGCGAAATCGCCATCCGCGGCGCGCTCGGCGCATCCTCGCGCCGTCTTATTCAGCAGTTCCTCTCGGAAAGCATTGTCCTCGGCATCGCGGCGGGCATCGCCGGCCTGGCCGCGGCCTTTGCCAGCCTGCGCATCTTCGTGCATTTGCTACCCGCCGGCACGCCGCGCATCGATTCCATCTCGCTGCATCCGGCGGACATTCTTTTCACTCTCTCCGCATCCGTGCTCGCGGGATTGCTCTTCGGCGTGATTCCATCCATCCGCATGGCCTCGCTCAATCTTCTGGAATCCCTGCGCCTGGGCAGCCGCGGGCTTACCGGCAAAGGCTCGCGCTTCAGCGCATCCACTATCCTCGTCGTCGCGCAGATCGCGCTCTCCGTCGTGGTTGTCAGCGCCGCCGGGCTCATCCTCCACAGCCTCTACAAGCTCTCGCAGGTCGATCCGGGCTTCCATACCGGCCGCATCGTCTCCGCGGAGGTCTCACTCGACTCCGCCGCCTGTACAAGACCGGACGCGCCTCAGATCTGGGTCGGCGGCTCGACAATATTCTCAACCAGGGGCCCGTGCAGCGCTTTCTTCACCGCGCTTGCCGCCAAAATGAACGGCATCCCCGGCGTCGAAAAGGCCGCGCTCACGGACGCGCTGCCACTCGACGGACAGGACGGCAACTACGCTTTCGACGCGGAAAACCATCCGCGCAGTGCGCAAGCGAATGCAATGTTCGCTACGGGCCGTACCGTAACTCCCGAATACTTCGACCTGCTCGGCCTCAAGCTCGTGCGCGGCCGCCTGCTCGACGCGCAGGACTCCTCCGGCGCCACGCGCGCCATCGTTATCAACGAGCGCATGGCCCAGAGCCTCTGGCCGAATGAGAATCCCATCGGCAAGCACCTGCTCAACGTCGTGGACGAGACCATTCCCGCCGTCTGGTATCCCGCTCGCGCCGTCGAGGTTGTCGGCGTCGTCCGCAACACGCGCGACGGGAGCCTCGGAGACGATTACAGCAATCAGGTCTACCTGCCCATCACGCCAAGCAACACTCAGCCTGTGCTCTTCGCGCTCATGCGCGGGCCGGCCACACCGGCTGAAATTGCCGACGGATTGCGCCGTGCGGTCTCTGAGATCGATTCGCAGGTTCCCGTCACGCGCGTGCGCACGCTCAATGAGGTTGTGGCCAGCTCCGTTGCCGCGCCGCGCGCGCTGGCCGTGCTGCTGCTTGGCTTTGGCGCGCTGGCGCTGGTGATTGGAGCCGTCGGTGTTTACAGCCTGATCTCTTACATCGTCAGTTGGCGTGTGCGGGAGATTGGCCTGCGGCTTGCGCTTGGCGCGCAACGCTGGCAGATTGTCATGGCTGTTGTCCGCCAAAGCCTCCTGCTGGCGGGCAGCGGCTGCGCAGCGGGCCTTTTGGCCACCATCGCCCTGAGCCGCGTGCTGCGCAGCTTTCTCTTTGAAGTGGGCGTGCTCGATCCGCTCACGCTTTGCGCCGTTCCGCTACTTATGCTTGTGGTCGCATTGGCTGCCGCGTGGATTCCGGCGCGGCGCGCGGCTGCTGTTGATCCCATGATTGCGCTGCGCGCGGATTAGGAGAACACGATGCCGAAACTGAGAGCTTTCTGGTTGCGCATTCTTGGAGCATTGCGAATGAATCACAAGGCGGCGGACTTTGATGCCGAATTGGAAAGCCACATTGCGATGGCTGTCAGCGCTGGCGAGCGCAACGGCTTGAGTGCTGAGGAAGCGCATCGTCAGGCGCTGATCCAGTTGGGCGGCATGGAACAGGCGCGCCAGGCGTACCGCGACCGCGTCACGCTGCCCATGCTCGAAAACATTCTGCGCGACATTCGCTTTGCGCTGCGCCAGATGCTGCACAATCCCGGATTTACGGCGGTTGTCATTCTTACTCTTGCCATAGGCATTGGCGCCTGCGCAACAACGTTCACATGGGTCAATGCGGTACTGTTACAGCCGTTGAGCGGCGTGGCCGATCCATCGCGCCTGGCGGTCGTCGAAACTGTCACCGCGGGCGGCGCGTTCGTGCCTAACTCTTACCCGGATTTTCAGGATTTCCGCGATCATCTCAAGCTCTTCGACGGCATTGCCGTTACGCGCCCGGCGGCCTTCAGCGTGGGCCGCGAGGAACACACCGAGCGCGTGTGGGGCGAGCTTGTGAGCGGAAATTTTTTCGCGGTGCTCGGCGTCAGGCCTGAGCTTGGCCGTTTGTTTTTGCCCGCTGAGTACGGCGATGCGCCGGGCAAATATCCCATCGTGGTCGTCAGCGATCGCTATTGGCGGACGCATCTTGGCGCGGACCCGGGCGTTGTGGGCAAGACACTGCGCATCAACCAGCATGAGTTGACCGTTGTTGGCGTGGCCGCGCCAGCATTTCATGGGTCATTGCCCGCCATCGCATTCGACATGTGGATTCCCTATATGCAACAGCCTGTACTGAACGGCGTGCCGACGTGGCTGCTGCGCGACCGGCACAACCGCAACATGCTGGGCATCGGGCGCATCCGGCAGGGTGTCACGTTGGCGCAGGCGCGGCAGGAGCTGAAAGCGCTCGCCGACCGCATGGCCATTGCGAATGCCGATGTGAGCAAGGGAATGAGCGCCACGCTGCTGCGCTTCGATCAATCGCCGCATGGGCCGCAGGGATTGCTTGCAGGGCCGCTGCGCATCCTGATGGGTGTGAGCCTGCTTGTGCTGCTCATCGTGTGCGTGAACGTCGCCAATCTCCTGATGGCGCGCGCAACGAGCCGTGAGAAAGAATTCAGCGCGCGGCTTGCGCTCGGCGCGGGCCATGCGCGGCTCATGCGGCAGGTGCTTACGGAAAGCCTTCTGCTTTCTCTGTGCGGCGCTGTGCTTGGTATTGCGGCAACGCCCGTGTTGAGCCGCGCGCTGAAACTGCTCATGCCACCGGGCCCGATGTCGTTGCTGGTTGGAGGCAACTCGCATCCGAGCGTTACCGTTCTGGGATTTACGGCTGGAATCTGCGTGCTGGCCGCGCTGGCTGCCGGAGTCTTTCCCGCGTTGCAGGTGAGCCGCATGAGCTTGAGCGCGCGGTTGAATGATGCTGGCCGCAGCGGCATGGCGGGACGGCGACGCAATCGGCTGCGCTCCGTGCTGGTGGCGGCTGAGGTGGCGCTGGCGCTGGTTACGCTGGTCGGCGCGGGGCTGTTTGCGCGCGGATTCGAGCAGACCATAGGCATTGATCCGGGATTCGATCCGAACCATGTGCTGCTGAGCCAGCTTTATCTCTCCACCAACGGCTACACGCTGGAGCAGCGCAAGGAATTCTGCCGCCGGCTGGAAGAGCGCATGGAATCGGAGCCGGGCGTGCTCGGTTTCGCCTACTCCGATGGCGTGCCGCTGGGCTTTGAGCCGAGCTGGTGGGAAGATCTGCGCATTGAAGGCTACGCGCCGCAACCGGACGAAAACATGAACATCTTTCGCAACGTGATTTCGCCCGGATATCTTCCGCTGATGCACATTCCGATTGTGGAAGGACGCAACTTTACCGAGGCCGATAACGAAGTCCCGGATGTCGGGTCGATGATCGTCAACCAGGCCTTTGTGCGGCGCTTCTTTGCCGGCAGCGACCCCATCGGCAAGAAAGTGCATGGATGGGGAAGCTGGTTCCGCATCGTGGGCGTGGCAAAGGACTCCAAATACCACTACCTCACCGAGCCCGCCACGCCGTACTTCTACGTTCCTTTCCGGCAGGTCTATCGCGCGGACATGAACCTGGCCATCTATGTGCGGACGCAGGGCGATCCGGAGAGCATTCTCTCCACGCTGCGGACGCAGGCGCGCGCCATCGATCCCAACGTGACGATCTACGATCCCGCTCCACTCAAGGAGTTCATCGGCGCATCGCTCTATCCGCAAAAAGTGGCCGCGAGCACCATGGCTGTGATGGGCGGAATCGCTATCCTGCTCGCAGCCGTGGGGCTTTACGCTGTCATGGCCTTCTGGGTTGCGCAGCGCACGCAGGAGATTGGCATACGCATGGCGCTGGGGGCACAACCGCGCGATGTGCTGCACATGGTGGTGCGCAAAGGGCTCGCAGTCACCGCGGCAGGCATGGCCCTCGGTATGATTTGCGCCTTTGCCCTGGCGCGCATCATCGCCAGCGTCTCCTATACGGACTCGGCAATGGGCGCGAGCGCGAATCTTCTTGGCGACAGAGCAACCGATCCCATCATTTATGCGGCGGCAGCGGTGTTTCTGTGCTGTATTGCACTGCTTGCCTGCTGGATTCCGGCGCGGCGGGCGGCGGCTGTTGATCCCATGATTGCGCTGCGTGCGGATTGAAACCGCAAACCGGCGGCTTGCGTATAGGCTGTAAGCTATGCGCGCAACCGGGTTTGAATTTCGTTTTCGCTGGTTCTTTATCCTGGCGATTGTTCTGCTGGGATTCTGGGCTCCGTGGGTTGATGCCTGGGGCATCGGGCGGCACACACCGCTGCTGGAGTGGCTGGCGCTGGAGCTGAGCCGATTGGGATTGTTCGGCTTTACGCAGGCCGCGCCTGTTGTCATCGTGCTTGCTTCGATCATCGCCGCTCTGGGCGCGGGGATGCGCGTGTGGGGCTCGGCGTATCTCGATCCAGTTGTTGTCGGTAATGCAGAGATGAAGGCCGGCAAGACCGATGCGGTCGTTGCCGGAGGGCCGTTTCGCTACGTGCGCAATCCGCTCTACATCGGCACGTGGTGCGTGACCGCGGCAATCGCGTTCACCATGCCGGTTACAGGCGCGCTCGCAACGATGGCGCTGCTGACGATTCTTCTGCTGCGGCTGATCCTGGGCGAGGAAGCGTTTCTTGCGGGCAAGCTGGGCGAGCCGTATGAGGCTTACAAGAGCGCCGTGCCGCGGCTGGTTCCGCTGCTGCGCTCAAAGCTGCCGCGAAGTGCAGTGCGGCCGCAATGGCTTCATGCGGTGCTTTCGGAGCTGTTTGGGATCGGCATTTTTCTGATTATGGCGATCCTGTCATGGCGCTACGACAACGCGCTGATGGTGAAGGGGATTGCCATCTGCTTCTTTGTTGCGCTGGCCGTGCGAGGGTTTATGCGGCGGCCCATTCCTACGGCGATTGCCGTGGTTTGCCTGGCATTGCTGATCGAAGCGGTGAAGCTGCCATGGTATCGGGCAGCGATCATCAGCGTGGGCGTATGGCTGGTGATGCGCGCCGCGTTTGCTTCGCCGCGCAAAACAGCGGAAGAAAAGTAGCCGCACAAATACGCGAAGGGAGAAGCCGTGCGGCCTCTCCCCTTGCGCGTGTGACGCGAAAAACTACTTCTTCGGCGGCGCGATGACGTCCTTGGCGGCCTTGGCCACGCGGAACTTCACAACGGTCTTTGCCTTGATCTTGATGGCTTCGCCGGTCTGCGGGTTGCGGCCGATGCGGGCCTTGCGCTCCGCCTTGACGAGGCGGCCGATGCCGGGGATCACGAAAACGCCGTGCTTCTTCGTTTCCTTGATGGCGGTCTCGGCGAGCAGGTCGAGGAAGGCTCCGGCCTGCTTGTTGGTCAGTTCGAGCTTCTCGGCCAGGTGGCGCGTAAGGGCGGTTTTGGT
>JASHPD010000321.1 GCA_030038315.1 Acidobacteriaceae bacterium | reverse complement strand
CCTTCGGTCTATCTCAGCAATCCCTTTCCCAACGGGTTGAACCTTCCCACGGGCAGCTCAGAGGGATTGTTGACGGGCATCGGCTCTTCGTTTGAGAATCCGCTGACCGGCGACAACAAGGTGGGCTACACGCAGAACTGGGATCTCGATATTCAGCGGCAGTTGCCCTTTAACCTTCTCGTCGATGTCGCTTATGTCGGCAGCCACGGCGTGCACCTGAACAAGTCCGGCGAAAGCGACTGGAATGCGAACCAGTTGACACCGACGGCGCTTGCGCTCGGGAGCGAGCTTGAGCAAAGCGTTGTCAATCCCTTCTATGGAATCATCCAGACGGGAGCGGAGTCCGGAAAAACGATTCCGCGCAGCTACCTGGAAGCTCCGTTTCCGCAGTTCACGGCGGTTGACCTCTCGTATCTTTCGGGCGGGTACGAGCTGTACAACTCATTTCAGCTCAAGGTCGATAAGCGCATCTCGCAAGGGCTGAATTTCCTTGTCTCGTTCACCGGCCAGAAGCAGATGGATGACTATTCCGGCATTGAGAACGTGGGCAACATCACCGGCGGCATTCAGAACATCTACAACCCGCAGGCCGAGTACGGCGTTTCGTCCAACGACATCTCCAAAAATCTTGTCGTAAGCGGCGTTTATGCGCTCCCCTTCGGGCGCGGCCAGCAGTTCGGCGCGCACTGGAGCCGGCCGCTCGATGCGCTGCTCGGAGGCTGGCAGATCAACGGAATCGCCACGGAGCAGACGGGCTTTCCGCTCTCGCCCAGCACGCAGAACACCACGGACTCCGGAAGCGACGTTCTGCGCCCGAACCTGACAGGGGTGAGCCCGGTGGTGCATGGCTCCGCGCGGTCGCGGCTCAAAGACTACCTGAACATCAATGCGTTTTCGCAGCCCGCGCCGTTCACCTTCGGCGATGCGCCGCGCACGCTCTCGAATGTGCGCGCGCCGGGCACGCATGACATTGACTTCTCCGTGTTCAAGAACTTCCACACTACGGAAAAAGTGAATGTGCAGTTCCGCGCCGAAGCGTTCAACGCGCTGAACCAGGTTGTCTTCGGCGATCCGAACATGGTGTTGTCGTCGGGACAGTTCGGCGTGATTACAAGCCAGTCCAACACGCCGCGAGAAATTCAGTTCGCATTGAAGGTGCTCTTTTGAGCGCCGGGCGCGGATGACACAATGTCCTGTACGGCTTTGCGCTTCGCAGGACACTATGGAAATGCTCTTTCCCGGCCGAGGCCGCATGGACGGGAAAGAGCCGCTACCCAAAGGGGATGAGGATGAAGATCGATGAGAGAGCCGGCGCAACGACCCGGCGGGAATTCATGCAGGGCGGCCTTGCGGTTGCCGGAACGCTCCTGGCATCGCAGATGGGCGGAGCGGCAGCCGCAGCCGAAGACAAGCCGAAGCGTCCCAACCTGGTCTTCTTCTTTGGGGAAGGCCAGCGCGCGAATGCGCTTTCGATTGCGGGCAATCCGGTTTTGAAGACGCCGAACCAGGACCGCATTGCGCGCGAAGGCATTCGTTTTCAAAATGCTTTCTGCACCAATGCGCTTTGCGCGCCGGCCCGCGCTACAACGCTCACCGGGCTTTATTCGCGCTCGACGGGAGCGTTGTCCAATGAGCATCCGAACGTTCCGCTGCCTTCCGACATTCCGCTGTTTACCGATCTGCTTCACGAAGCCGGGTATGAAGTGGCGATCCTGGGCAAGGTGCATGTCCGGAATGGCGTAGAGGAGCGCTACTGGGATTATTACTTCGGCCATAACGCTCCGGGAAACAATTACGCCAATCCTTTTTTCAAGGAAGGCCGCAAGGGCAAGATCGGGCCGGAGAAGCAGTATCACAACGTCTATCCCGACGATCTGACGGTGGACCGCGCGCTTGCGTGGCTCGAAGAGGATCGCGGCGACAAGCCCTTCTGCCTGCTGGTGTGGTTTGTCGCGCCGCATGAGCCGTTCTTCCGCCCGCGCCGCCATCTGGATTTGTATAGCGATGGAGTCGTCATTCCCAAGCCGGCGACGTTTGACGACGACCTGAAAGGTTATCCCGGCAAGCCGAAGAGCTTTGTGGAGGCCACAAACAAGATTGGCACCACGCCGGAGCATCCGGCCGCCGGATCACTGGAAGGACTGGCGAAGGATTATTACGCGGGGATTGTTGCCGTGGATGAAAACATCGGGCGCGTGCTGGATTATCTTGAGCGGAAGCATATTCTCGACGATACCGCCGTTGTTGCCGGCTCCGACCATGGATTTTTCCTGGGCGAGTGGCGGCTCTTTGACAAGCGCCTGATGCACGAGCCGTCGATTCGCGTGCCGCTGGCGATTCGCTACCCGAAGCGCATTGCCGCGGAAACGGTTCGGAACGAGATGGTGCTCGATACCGACCTGGCGCCTACGTTTCTCGATCTGGCCGGCGCGCCGATTCCCGCGCACCTGCAGGGAAAGAGCGTTCTGCCGCTGGCCAAGGCTCCCGATCCATCCTTCCGCAAGGAGTGGTATTACGAGTACTACGAGTGGCCCAATCCGGAAGGCGTAGCGCCGCATCGCGGCATCCGCACAGAACGGTATAAGCTGATTCATTACGTGGAGCGGAATGAATTCGAGCTGTATGACCTTGCCGGCGATCCGGGCGAAACGCAGAACCTCTACGGGCAGCCGCAGGTTCTGAGCCTGCAGCAGAATCTGCTCAGCCGCCTTGAAAAGCTGCGAGCGGCAATTCCGGAGCGAAAAGCGCCGGAGAACGCATAACCCGGAGCGTGGAGCGATGGAGATCAAGCGGAGCATGCACGACGGCGTGAACGGGAGCTGCGAATGCGAGCGGGAGCGCGCCGACGGCGAGGCGAGCAAGCCTGCCTGTTGCGCTCCTTCCGCGCCGCGCCAGGGGACGCAGGCTTCCTTGCCCGATTCGATCCCGGCGGCGGCACAGATTCATGCTGGGCAACAGCAGGTTCCGGATGCGTCGATGGTTTCGTTGCCCGGCGGCCGTTTTCTCATGGGCACGGATTACGCAGGCGGTTTTCCTGACGATGGTGAAGGCCCGGTGCGGAGTGTCGCACTCGCGCCCTTCGCCATCGACCGCTATCCGGTTACGAACCGGGAGTTCGCTGTGTTTGTGGAAGCGACCGGATATCGCACGGAGGCGGAGCGGTTCGGATGGTCCTTTGTCTTCTGGTCGCACATCCCTCGGGATCGCTATGACGAGCTGGTGGAGGACACCGTGGCCGCGGCGCCGTGGTGGTGCAAGGTTCCCGGCGCTTTCTGGAAACAGCCGGAAGGCATCGGCTCCGGGATCGAGACGGGCGGGATTGAGGCGCGATGGACGCACCCGGTGGTGCATGTCTCCTGGCACGATGCCGCCGCGTATGCCGCATGGGCGCAGAAGACTTTGCCGACAGAGGCGCAGTGGGAGTATGCGGCCAGAGGCGGGCTGGAACAGAAGCTGTATCCGTGGGGTGATGAGCTCACGCCCGATGGCCGGCACCGATGCAACATCTGGCAAGGCAATTTTCCGTTTGAGGACACGGCGGAAGACGGCTATGCGGGGACCTGCCCGGTGGATGCTTTTCCGCCGAATGGATATGGGATGTATTCCGTCACGGGCAATGTATGGGAGTGGTGCGCCGACTGGTTCGAGATTCCTGCCGCTCCGTCGGCGCCATTGCGCGAGCCCGCCGGGCCAGCGGATGGGGATCGCAAGGTGATGAAGGGAGGATCATTTCTCTGCCATGCTTCCTACTGCAACCGCTATCGCGTGGCGGCGCGGACTTCAAACACGCCGGATAGCTCGGCGTCGAATATCGGATTCCGCTGCGCCGGAAGAATCGCGTGATTTGCCGGAGATGCCGGCCTGCCGCTGTATGTAAAATCAGAAACCGAGGTGGAATATGCTCTTTCGTCGATTCCCCGCAACCACTGCCGCGCTGGCGGCTTTTTTTATGCTTGGCGCTCTCCCGCGCGGCGCGTTCGCGCAGCGCCAGCCCACGCCGCAGGAGCTCGCGGGCATCGCGAAAGATGTTGCGCGTCACTTCGGAGACGATCCGGACAACGCCGGCCCGCTCGCTACCGATCTTGCCTATTCCATTCAACCGGATGCGGTGGCCAAAGCCATGCGCAAAGTGGCCGATTGGCAGTTGGAGCGCGGGCAACCTTACTTCGATCGCACCTGGACATGGAGCGCGCTTTATGCGGGCTTCATGGCGGCATCGGATTCGCTCGGCGATCCGAAGTACCGCGATGCCATGCAGGCCGTGAGTGAAAAATTCGACTGGAAGCTGCGCTCGCACCTGCCCAATGCCGACGACCAGAGCGTGGCGCAGACCTATCTTGAGCTCTACCTGCTCAAAAAAGATCCGGCCATGCTCAAGCCCACGCAGCAGGAGCTCGACGCGATTCTCGCCGCGCCGCCTGGAGCTACGATTCCCAGGGGCAAAGAGATGACATGGTGGTGGTGCGATGCGCTCTTTATGGCTCCGCCTGTCTGGGCGCGCATGTATGCCGCCACCGGAGACCGCAGATACGTGGACTATCTTGACCGCGAGTGGGCCAAAACCTCCGGCCTGCTCTACGACAGCAAGGAGCATCTTTATTCGCGTGACTCCAGCTACCTGGACAAGACGGAAGCCAACGGCAAAAAAATGTTCTGGTCGCGCGGCAACGGATGGGTGATGGGCGGCATCGTCCGCACGCTCGAATATCTGCCCAAGGACGATCCCGCGCGCGCTGTATACATCCGGCAGTTGCAGCAGATGGCCGCCCGCATGAAGCAGATACAGGGCCCGGACGGCTTGTGGCGATCCGGCCTGCTCGATCCGGCTGATTATGATCTGCCGGAAATCTCCGGCTCAGCTCTCATCACTTTCGCCATCGCCGGTGGAGTGAACGACGGCTTTCTCGATGCCAAGACCTACCGCCCCGTAATTGAAAAAGCATGGATCGGAATGCTGCACCACATCTATGCCGATGGCCGGCTTGGCTCCATGCAGCAGACCGGCGCAGCGCCCGCGTGGTTCAGCGCCACATCGAGCTATACCTACGGCGTAGGCGCATTTTTACTGGCCGGCAGCGAGATTCGCAAGATGGATTCCCGCGCCCCGCGCGGACACCATCCTCGCCTGTAACGAAACTTCGCTCCGTCTCTTCCGCAAAATTACTTCGGTTCGCCAAACGGCACATCGCTGCCGGTTGGCGCATCCGAGCCAGTAAGGACGGGCTTGCTTCCATTTTCATTTGTCCGTCACTTCCATCAGGCGAATCGGCCCGAAGAGCCCGGATGGAACAGGCTCCAGGTGATCCATGTCCTGCGGGTCAAAGCGATGGCCGTATTTCGCGCGCAGCGCCGAGTAATCGTGCGGAGGCTCGCCGGCCAGCAGATTCATGGCCGTGTTGTAAACATCGACCTCGATGCGATTCTCGCCGCGATGCAGCAGCGACGAAATCTCGATGCGGTAAGGCGGATGCCACAGCGCGCCGGCGCGCTGTCCGTTCACAGACACAATCGCCGCTTCCCGAATCGGCGGATCGAGCAGCGCGCGCATCCCGTTCGAGTGCGGCGGGCGCGTATCGACAGTCGGAGTTCCGACGCCAAAATCCAGCCACAGATGCGTGTGCGCGCTCGCCGCATGATCCAGCGTTACGCTGCGCGAATAAATTCCTTCGCCTGAGTAGTTCTTTCTGCCCGCAAGATCGGTCCACGAGGTCAGCGAAGCAAGCGTCAGCGATGCGCTGCCGGGAAAGCGAAGCTGCCATCCATTGCTCAGGTCCGCAATCTGCTTCTGCTGCGCCGCCGAAGCATCTACCATCGCGTCCCGCGCGGCTCCTGCAACAGAATCCGTCAGCACAAAGACACGCGATTCATACGGAGCCAGCACAAGATGGATGCGCGAGTCCGCGCCGAGCCTGCGCGCCTCAAGAATTCTTCCGCTGCCGGGGTCCCATGCCTCGATTCCGCTGTGCACCGCACGAAAATGCACACTTGCATCGACAGGACGATTGCCCGTATTCGCCACGAAATAAATATCGCCGTGAGCCAGCTTGCGATGAAGGAAGCCAAGCCCCGCTGTTTTGCCTGTCGCGTCGAAATCCGGCGCCAGCGCATGATGCAGCGCGCCGGCAAGCTCATTCCCTGACGCCACCAGAACACCTTCGTGCCCATCCTCCGTAAACAGCTTCTTCGACAGCGCCGCAATCTCCGGATTCTCGCTCCGCTCCATCAGACCCGGCGCCAGCGACGGCGTTTTTCCAATCGCAATCACCTTGCCGCCCGCGGTGGCATAACGCTCGATGATGCGATAGGTGGCCAGCGGAATTCTGTCTGTCGGCGGAAGCACCAGCACGGGGTAGAGAATTGCCTTCAGCTTGCCGATCGTCGCGGCATCGACATAATCCACGTTGTATCCCGCGTCTAGAATTGCCCCCATCAGCTCCGGCGTAATCCGCTTCTGCATTTCATCGGTGACGGAGACATGTCCCGGCGTGAACGCGGCCTGCGCATCATCTTCCGGCAGCAGGAGCGCAATGTCGTTTGCGGGCTTTCCCTGGCGCAGCAGCCAGCTCACACGCTGCAGGTAGCGCATGATCTCCGGCATCACCGCAAACCAGGGATTGTGATTGTTGAAGACTGCCGCGGCATAAAACGCCCAGCCCGGCTCACCCGCCGCGGGCGGCGAATACGGATAGCCGTGCCCCACAAATTGATTGATCCCGATGAGGAACATGCGGTCGGCTTCCGCCTTCATGTCCAGCGGCGTGGCGCGAAAGACCGGCGAGTGCAGCCATGTCCAAGTCTCGGCGGAGGTAACATCGTTCCCGTAAAGATGATTCGCCGAGCTGGCCCAGCGCGCAAAGGAAAATGCACGCCACTGCGGGCCTTCCCCTTCGGGCAGATTCGCAACCGCTTCATCGGCCAGCGTTACTGCCGGCGCGCCGTAGGTCTGGGAGCGGAACTGTGTGTGGTGCGCTTCCGCGAAATGCGTGAGCGGTTCCAGATAGTTGTCGCGGATCAGGTCGGAGAGCGTCTCGCCCCAGTCATGACGAACGGCTTCAGCTTCCGGCGTTCCGCCCGCCAGAAGCTCCGGCAGATGCGGGATCAGGTCGTAACCACGGCGTTTAAGAAACTCCGCAGGGAGATTCGGGGTCCAGTCTGCGCCATAAACTTCGAGCGAATCGGAGAAGACCGAATAAGGCGGTTCATCGCCAAAGGCCTTCAGCAGCGGCGCGGCCACATCGGCCAGGTGCTCGTCGATTGCCGCGCGTGAAAA
>JASHPD010000320.1 GCA_030038315.1 Acidobacteriaceae bacterium | reverse complement strand
AATGTCACCGAGGTGATGCACGTCATCGGCGATGTCAAAGGCCGGAACTGCCTCATCATCGACGACATCATCGACACGGCCGGAACGCTGGTCAAAACCGTCGATGCCCTGTTAGCCAGCGGCGCGGCAGCCGTACACGCCTGCGCCAGCCATCCCGTGCTCTCGGGCCCCGCGATCGACCGCATCGCGGCCTCGCCTTTGGAACAGGTGGTGGTCACCAACACGGTGCCTCTGCGCGAAGCCGCGCAGAAGCTGCCCAAGATCAAGGTGGTCTCCATCGCCGGCCTTATCGGCGCGGCCATCGAGAACATCCACATGGAGAACAGCGTCAGCACGCTGTTTTCCTGAGTTTTAAGACAGGGACTAAGGGACTGGAGGGACTAGGGGACTGAAAAATATCACCATCGCAAGCGTGATTCGAGTCCCTTAGTCCCCAAAGTCCCCTGAGTCCCTTCAACACAACCCCCGGCTGCAGCACCTCAGCAGCCTCAACAAAGGGAGCGGATCGAAGCCACAAGCGCTTACCCCGTGCCCGAACAGAAACGAGAGACGAATGCCTGAAGTAGTCATCGCCAGGCCCCGTGAGGGCAAGTTCAACAAGAACGCCGCGCGCCGCGTCCGCCGCGCCGGCAAGATCCCCGCCGTGCTCTACGGCGCAGGCCACGAGCCCGTCGCCGTCGAGGTCGATCCCAAGCAGATCACCCGCATCCTTTACTCCGAGACCGGCCACAACACCATCTTCGACGTGGACCTCAGCGGCAACGGCCTCGCCAAGGCCATGATCGTCGATTGGCAGGTCGAGCCCATCAAGGACGCGATCATCCACATCGACCTCAAGCGCATCGCCCTCGATAAGACCCTCGAGGTCAGCGTGCCCGTCAAGCTCGTCGGCTCCGCCATCGGCGTCAAGACCTTCGGCGGCATCCTCGACCAGGTGCTCCGCGAAGTCGAGATCGAGTGCCTCCCGGCCAACATTCCCAGCCACATCGACGTGGACGTGACCAACCTCGGCCTGCATGAGGTGCTGCGCGTCAAGGACCTGCCGCACTCCGACAAGTACAAATTCCTCATCGAAGAGGACGCGGTCATCGCCCACGTCATCTCCATCAAGGAAGAGGTTGCTCCGGCGGCTGAGGAAGCCGCGGCCGCGCCGGCCGAGCCGGAAGTGGCTAAAAAGGGCAAGACCGAAGCCGCTGAAGGCGAGGCGAAGAAGTAACCCTTGGCCGAGGCGAACGAAATCGGAAAGAATCGAGGCCCGTTCATCGTGGTGGGCCTCGGCAATCCGGGCCTTGAGTATCTTTGGACCCCTCACAACGCGGGGTTCCTTGCCATTGACCGCATCGCCCGGCAGGAAGGCGTTACGGTAGAAAACCGGCGATGTAAGGCCATGACCGCAACCTGCCGAATCGCAGGCCGCGAAGTCATCCTGGCCAAGCCGGAGACATTTATGAACCTGAGCGGCGCCTCGGTCTCCGCTCTCGTTCGGGAGTTTGAAGCCGACCCAGCCGAGGACCTGCTCGTCATCTACGACGAGCTCGACCTTCCCCTGGGCAGCTTCAGGATCAAGGAGCGCGGCTCGCCCGCGGGCCACAACGGCGCCCGCAGCGTCACCGCGGCTCTGGGAACACAGGAGTGGCTGCGGCTGCGCATCGGCGTGGGACATAACCTTCCCCCCGAGGCCATCGCAGCCAGGGCCGAAGCAGGAGCAGGCACAAAGCGCGGCGGCAAAGATTACCTCCTTTCGCCCATGCGCAAAGCCGATCTGGCGATCCTCGACGAGGTGCTCGACAAGGTGGCCACAGCCACAAGGCGCATCCTCGAAACCGGAGCCGGAGCGGCCATGAACGAATTCAACCGCAGGGACTAGGGCGAAGGCCGAAGCCGGAACCCAGGAACTGCATAGAAAAAACGAGGAACACGGACGGGAGCACGGATTTCTAATCCCTAATTCCTAATCCCTGATCCCTGCCGCTTCAAGCGGCGGAAAGAGAAACAGATGTCCCGAGTCTACGAAGTCATGTTCATCGTTCGGCCCGACGTGGCCGATGAGGAAGTCGACAAGCTGGTCGCCGGCTTTGAATCGACCGTCACTGCCGGCGGCGGCACGGTCAAGTCCACCGAAAAGCTGGGCCGGCGCAAGCTCGCCTACCTCGTCCGCAAGTTTGCCGACGGCAACTACATCCTGCTCACCATTGAGGCCGAAGGCGGCCTCGTGGCCGAGCTCGAGCGCCGCCTGCGCGTCTCCGAACCGGTGATCAAGTTCATCACCGTCCGCATCGACGAGGAAGAGAAGCGCGTGGCCAAGATCAAGGCCATCCGCGCCACGCGCACCAAGCGCAGCGCCACGGAAGCCGCTCCGGTTCCGCCGGCTGCGGAAGCAGCCCCGGCCGAAGCCGCCGAGCCCGCCCAGGCTTCTGCGTAAACGGCCCAGCGCCTAAACAAGTTTCGGGCTCCCGGAAAAATCCGGGTGTCCAGAGAGAATTTCGGGTGTTTGGACATTTCGGGTGCCCCAGGTCTCCCGGTTTTGGAGACCTGGGATAACCCACCCCACAACGTTTAAGAAGAAGAGGAACCATCATGGCAGAGGAAACTCAATCCAAGGCGCCCGAGGCGGGCGCAGCACCAGCACCGGCCCAGAGCGGTCCGGGCGCAGGTCCGCGCGGCGGCGGCCGTCCCGCAGCCGGCGGTCCCGGCGGACGCGGCAAGTTTTTCCGCCGCAAGAAGGTCTGCAAGTTCTGTACCGAAAAGATCGATGCGATCTCCTACCGCGACGCGCGCCTGCTCCAGGGCTTTGTCGCCGAGCGCGGCAAGATCGTTCCCCGCAGGCTCACCGGCGTCTGTACCACGCACCAGCGCCGCCTGACCCGCGCCATCAAGCAGGCCCGCAACATCGCCTTGCTCCCCTTCGCCACCAGGCACTAAGGGCAGGCAATCGGTGCCGGAGGTAGGCAATCCGCATCAAGGGTAGGCCGGGGTTTTAACCCCGGCAACTTGAGGAGCAAATCGAGATTGGGCCTTCAGGCCCTGAGGTATGCTTTTCAGGCTACTGGGTGCCCCATATCTCCCGGTGTTGGAGATGTGGGATACCACAAAAGCCAGCCCAATGCTTCGTAACAGGGCACGACTTCAGTCGTGCCGCCTGAGCGAGCTAAAATGTTTGGGGCTTCAGCCCCTGAGGGACTGCCGGCAAGCAAGACGTCGCCCTCGAACCGGAGATTTTGAAATGGAAGTCATTCTGAAAGAAGACGTAGCCAACCTCGGCCATCGCGGAGACGTGGTCAAGGTCGCCGACGGCTACGGCCGCAACTTCCTGCTGCCCCGCAAGCTGGCGCTGCAGGCCACGCAAGCCAACAAGAAGCAGATCGAAGAGATGAAGGCATCCGCCGCCCGCCGTTCCGCCGCCGAAAAGGTCGTCGCGGAAGAGCAGGCAGCCAAGCTCGCTCCCGTCGTGCTCACCTTCACCCGCAAGTCGGGCGAAAACGGCCATCTTTTCGGTTCGGTCACCTCGTCGGACATCGCCGTCGAGCTCGCTGCCCAGGGCTTCGAGATCGACCGCCGCAAGATCACCCTTCACGAGCCCATCAAGGCCCTCGGCAACTTCGAGGTCGCCATCAAGCTCCACAAGGAAGTCTCGGCCCCGGTCAAGGTCAAGGTCCTCGGTGAAGCCGTAGCCGAAGGCGAGACCCCGACCGAAGCGGTAGCCGAAGAAGCCCCCGCAGCGGAATAAGTACTACGCGTACGGCGGGACTGGCCGTCCAGGCAATCGCGCCTCCGGCGCCGTCCCGCACGCAAATGAAATCGGGTGCCCCGCGTCCGTGTTTTCGGACGTGGGGCAGCGACACATCCGACGCCCCACTCTCGCCGCAGCGCAGTCTCAGCGGAAGAAGTGGGGCTGTCTATTTACCGGAACAATTTTCAATTTCCAAAGTCGTGTCATCCTGACCGTAGCCGTTCTTCAGGCGGAGGGAAGGACCCGCTTTTTGTCCTTCGCCAGCGCAAAGCAATCGGTGTATCCTTCCCGCATATGCCCACCGCCGCCGAATCCATCGAGTCCGGCAAACGGGCCCGCGCCGAGCGCAATTTAGAAGCCGCGCGCACCCACTACGCTGCTGCCGCACAAATCTACCGCGACAAAAATGACCCACTCGCCTACGCCCACGC
>JASHPD010000319.1 GCA_030038315.1 Acidobacteriaceae bacterium | reverse complement strand
GCTGGCCCGCGAATACGGCTTCCATCTCATCCACGACATCGCCTACGCCGACATCGCCTTCGACGGCTACAAGCCGCCCAGCGTGCTGCAGGTTCCGGGCGCAAAAGACGTGGCCGTCGAGTTCTTCACGCTCTCGAAGAGCTACAACATGCCCGGCTGGCGCGTGGGCTTCATGGTCGGCAATCCGGTGCTGGTCAACGCACTGGCCCGGCTCAAGAGCTACTTCGACTACGGAACCTTCACGCCGATCCAGGTCGCATCCATCCTCGCGCTCGAAGGCCCGCAGGATTGCGTGCACGAGATCTGCGAAACCTACCGCAAGCGCCGCGACGTGCTCGTCGATGGCCTCAACAAGCTAAGCTGGCCGGTCGTTTCACCCAAGGCGACAATGTTCGTCTGGGCCAAAATCCCCGAGGCCTACGCAAAGCTAGGCTCGCTGGAGTTCTCGAAGAAACTCCTAACCGAAGCCAAAGTAGCCGTAAGCCCCGGCATCGGCTTCGGCGAGTACGGCGACACCCACGTCCGCTTCAGCCTGATTGAAAACGAAGAGCGCACGCGGCAAGCGCTGCGCGGCATTAAGGGGATGTTTGCGAAGGGGTAGACCGTGAATTGATTACCAAATGCTGCTGTATGCAAAAGAAATTGATTGCCTCAGTCGCATTCGCTGGTAATAATGGCATTTCATCTAATCAATCGACAGAGCTTCTTGTTAGAGGAAGTAGTGCCGCTTCACGGAAACGGATGGCGACCAACTCGCATTACTAGATACATTCGCGGATTTGCGACTGCTGCTGGAACTGCACTGGTAGAAACCGACGCCGGTGAAGGCTACCTAAAAGCACAAGGTAATCCCGAGGGACCTCACGTACTTGCGTGTGAGTTGGTTGGCAGTATGCTCGCGGATTGGCTGGGGCTCCCAACACTCGATTTCGCGCTTGTCGAAGTAACAGTAGATGTTGAAATTCCTTTCCACAAAGGCGGCCATGCAACTCCGGGACTCGCATTCATATCGAAGGCAGAACCAACCGGATTTCCATGGAGTGGAACGCCGAAAGAGCTACGAAGAATCTGTAACCGAGTTGAAATCAATGGTTTGACTGTAATGGACACTTGGGTATTAAACTGTGACAGATACGCTCCTGATGACCGTCGGCGGAATCTCGACAACGTTTTCCTCATCAAACATCCTGATGGCGTTGGTTTACAGCTCAAGGCAATGGATTTCACTCATGCATTTACCTGTGGTGGGGACATTAACCGCAGACTTGGATTTATCGAAAAGATTCAGGATGTACGAATTTATGGCCTTTTCCCGGAATTTCGGGATTTTCTAAACCGTGAGCACGTGCGTAATTTTTCTGCACGTCTTGGTCAGTTTTCTCTCACGGTTGCCGAGGAAATCATCAGCCGCGTTCCAGCGGCCTGGCAAGTTGACCAACCTATACGGTCAGTCTGGGCAACGATGATTACGCAGCGGGCACATTTTATTGCAGACCGGATTGAGGCAATTCTGTGGCCGCAAATGGAATTGGAAGGAGGAACTGAATGAATCAGCAAAACGGATACTATTCGTTAATCCAGTTCTGCCCTGACCTTTCACGTCTTGAAGGCATCAATGTCGGCGTTGTTGTTTACTCGCTAGAAGAAAAGTGCGTACGTGTGCGTATTTCACACGATAACAGCCGAATTCGAAAATCTTTCGGAAAACAAGATTGGACCTTGCTCAACCGAGCAAAGTTATCGATCCAAAATCAACTACTTTCCCAGTTATTTGTGACTGTCGAAGATTTGCACGCATATATCGCAAAGAGGGCAAATTTCCTCCAGCTCACACCGCTTAGATCAATGAGCATTGCTAATATCGATTCAGATGTGCGCGCTTTGTATGACCGCTTGGTAGGATCAGAAGCTGCGGAACGTAGACGCCGTATTGACTGGCAATTAGGCAAGAAGTTGCAGGACGCGGGTGTAACAGACTTTGTTCAGAAATCTGTTCAAGTTGAGATACCGAACTTCAACAAATCCATTCGAGTGCCATTTGCCTACCAAAATGGGCGCTATAACCTCATTTCACCGGTTATGTTTGAGCCTGAAGCTATACTTGCACAGACGGGGAAGTGTGCTTTAGAAGGGCAATTCTTATACGGTAAAAAGCACTCTTCTTTAGGAGATATGCGCCTTGTGGTCGTCGCAAACTTTGATGACCAAATTGAGAAATCCACTCGTGATCTCGTAAAGACAATCTTTGAGGAACACAGCGTTATGCTGTATTCGTTTGAGAATCTCGATCCTTTAGTCGATGACATCAAACGGTCTGCTGCAATTCATGCAGTACACAAAGTGAGTTAGCTCGCTGAGTGCCCCCAAGTCCGTGTTTTCGGGCCTGGGACCGCACTCCCGCCAACCAGCCCAAATCCATTCGGTGCTATCCTCATTCCATGCAGGTAGTCCTCGACATTCCGGACGAGATGGCGCGGCAGATTGCCGCGAGCGGCGAAGGCCTCTCGCGCACCGCGCTGGAAGCGCTTGCGCTCGAAGGCTACCGCACGCAGCGTCTCTCGGAGTCGGAGGTTCGCCGGCTGCTGGGCTTCCGTACGCGCATGGACGTTCACGCCTTCCTCAAGGAGCATGGCTGCTACCTGAATTACTCGGTTGCCGATCTTGAGCAGGACATGGAGACATCCCGGCTGCTGCGCGCCAAGAGACAGGGTTCCGCCGGCGAATGATTGTCATCGCGGACACCTCTCCTCTCAACTACCTCATTCAGATTGGCGAAGTAGAAGTTCTATCCGGCCTTTATCAGCGCGTCGTCGTTCCCGCGGGCGTTCTTCGGGAGCTGTCGGACACGGCTTCTCCGGCCATCGTTCAGGAATGGGTTGCGCGGCCGCCTGCATGGCTTGAGATTCGTTCTTCCAATCCGCTCCGCCGCGCATTGCCGTCGAACCTGGGAATTGGCGAATAGGAAGCCATTGCGCTGGCCGAGGATGTTGCGGCCGATCTGTTGCTCCTGGACGATCTTGCGGCCCGCCGCGAAGCGAAAAAACGCGGCCTCGCGGTCGTAGGAACTCTTGGCATCTTGCGTGAAGCTGCCACGCAGGGCTATCTCGATCTTCGTCTCGCAATCGGCAAATTACAACAAACGAGCTTCTACGTTGCGCCGGAACTAATCGAGAAATTGTTTGATTTGTCGGAGTAGTTCCTGTGGCGGCCCATCCTTTGCGCGTCACGTCTTTATCAGCTTGATTTTTCTTGAAATCAGCTTCTGCCGCACGGAATTTCTTTCGCCGGGCACCCCCGGATTCGTGGGTTCGGATCAGGGATAGCGTTTCCGCAAACCCATCATGCGCATCCATCAAACTGACCGTCACCTTGCGCCCAGCGCGGTGACAGGCTGCACCAGCGCATCGAGCGAAAACCGGCCGATCCGCCATAGACGCCCCACACCCCGGCATCCTCGAAGCTCATCTGACCGTCTAATATAGAAGCCTTAAAGCACGCAGCAGTATGGATTAGATTCCATTAGATTCCGGGAGCAACGCCCATGCTTTTTCCCCGCGCCTCTGCGCTTCTCATTTTCGCTCTTTCCTTCTCGTTCGCGCCCTTCGCAACAGCCCGGCAGGCTCCGGCAAATGCGCCTCAATCCGCTGTGCCGGCCTCAACTCCGGCCTCAGTTCCCGCATCGGTCGCAACACCAGCCCCATCCGCCGCGCCCGCGCCCACTCCGGCGCTTCCTTCCTATTCTGATCTGCTCACCCCCTCGCTCGCCGGTCTGCATGACACGCTTACCAGCCTGCGCATCGACAAGTGGCAGCGCGGCAACGTGCGCGCCGATGCCGAGCATGACGCCGACTCCATCCTCAACGACCTGAACAATACGCTCCCCGGGCTGCTCAAGGATGCCGACACCGCACCCAGCAGCCTTGCCGCGGCGCTGTCGCTTACACGCAACTTCGCCGCGCTCTACGATGTTTCCCTGCGCGTGCTGGACGCTTCACGCATTGCCGCTCCCGCCGAGCAGGAAGCCCAGATTCAGGAGGCGCTTAACGCTCTGGCCGCGGCCGACCGCGCTCTCTATGACCGGCTGGATAAGGCCGCGGCCGTGCAGGAGACGCATATCGGCGATCTTCAGACCAGGCTCGGCGATCTTGAGACGAAGTACAAGGCGCAGCAGGCCGCCCTGCAACGCGTAAGCACGCCTCCGCCTTGCCCCGCGCCGGTCAAAAAAGCCGCCGTAAGACGCCGCCGCAAACCCGTCACAAAACCCGCTGCAAAACCCGCGCAGCCACAGCCGCAGCAGCAGAACAACGGCACCTCGGGCAAATAACCGGGCGCATAACTACGGGCAAATAACCGGGATACATAGCCGGGGACGCGTAATGGCGGCATACTTATCGGCTTGAAATCTCCGCAAATTACCCCATCGCGCGCAGAATTTTCTCAGCCTTGCACTAGAAGTAGTGAAATCCACAGATATTCACGTACTTTTCCACTTGCATTCACAGATCGACCAGGAGCATTCTCCCCACAGTTGGTTGCCCGGTAGGGAGTTGGACGCCAATGTTTCCTGCCATGCAGGAAGATGAAAAACAGCCGGTCGCGATCTACCGGTTGCGTCGAGTCGGAAACTGCGGGACTAAGCCTTCGGGCTTAGACTCGAAAGCACGAAACGAAGGCAGGCGAGGGAGCGAAGCCGGTTGCAGGAGCCGGTGGAAGGCGCGAATTCCTTGGTCAGGACGCAAGTCCCGGCCAATGCGAGACGCGAAGGAAATCGGAGTTCCGGTCCTCTGGTGGGGCAGGGCGATGCAAAGTTCGGAGGAGGTTTGCGCTTAGTCGCCGGTCGGGCGAGCGAAGTTGAAAACTTACCTCGGTGAGCGGACCTGAAGGGCCTGTTGGCAACAGCAAGTCCAGTCAGGAGATCGCACGCGGAGGCGGAGAGCAGCTAAGTTCTTCCGGCAGGAGAGGAACGCACATCTAAGTCGGAGTTAGACTGCGCATCTATCTTCGGAGTAGGTGAGTAAGTTCAGCGCTGGCACTGCATAAGTTCAAAGCGAGCGGGGAAGACGGAACTGATTCGTGGTCATGCCGCGGGTGAGCTTCCAACCAAACCGGGAGTGAGAGCAACGGCAGAGCCGGGACTGGTGGAACGGAGACTGAAGATTCATCGCCGGCCAGGCCGGATGATGTTGGGTTCAAAACTCGATGCGGGTTACCGCCAGGAAAATGCCAGAGGCCGAAAGGCCGCTGGCATTTTTCATGTGCTCGCCGCACGGGCAACTGCGCCGTCGGCGCCATTCTTGCCGGTATAGGCTGCCGTGCTTCGCCTTCCCTTGCGCTAGAAAAACGCGCAAGGACTTTTGTGCGAAGCGGGTTTTCGTTTCCTTGGTCCCTTGGCCCCTCGCTTTGATGCGATATAGTCAATAAGGAA
The DNA here is from genome assembly GCA_030038315.1 of Acidobacteriaceae bacterium. GTDB lineage: Bacteria > Acidobacteriota > Terriglobia > Terriglobales > Acidobacteriaceae > Telmatobacter. The sequence goes on along the minus strand of JASHPD010000319.1, from coordinate 19,007 downwards.
TGGCATCTCCACAGACCACCAACGGCGCAGCGCCGAAATCGAATGCAAAACCGGCTGCAAATCAAGGCTTTGTCTATCTGCCGCTGATTGCCGGCTGGCTTGTCCCCGGCGCGGGGCATTTTCTGCTGCGCAAGTGGGGCCGCGGCGCGCTGCTGGCCGTCTCCATCCTGGGCATGTTTGCGCTGGGACTGGCGATGCAGGGCAAGCTCTACGCAAATGCGCATGACCTGCTGGATATGCTGGGCATGGTGGGCGATCTCGGCAACGGGCTTCTGTTCTTTATCGCGCGGGTCGCCGGCCTGGGCGCCGACCAGGTGCTGGTAACGACGCAGGACTGGGGCACGCGCTTTATTGTCGTCGCGGGCCTATTGAACGTGATTGCCGCCGTGGATGCGCACAACATCCGCACGGGAAGGAAGGCCGCCTGATGCACCCCTCGCACTTTACGGCGGTAGTACTGTTTGCGCTCTTCGCCTCCACGGTCTTCGGCATCACCATGCGCAATACGCCGGCAAAGATGCTGCGCTATGGCATCTACTGCTTCGTGCTGTTTGTCGGCTCGGCGATCGTCCTGAGCTGGCTGATGTACTTCATTGCGCGTTGACGCGTTACGCCCGCCGGTTCCGCTCCCACACGCCGGCGTCAAAGCTGTGGCTCACAACATAGCCTTCCCTGCGATAGAGATCGACGGCGCTGGTGTTCGCTTCGGTCACGGTGAGCGAGACCTCGTTCATGCCGTGGCGCAGGAGGGCCTGCGCGGCCACGGAGAGCAGCAGCCGGCCGAGTCCCTGCTTGCGGAAGCGCGGCAGGACGCAGAGCTGCGTAATGTGGCCGGCGCGAGGGCTGACGCGCGAGCCTAGCACCAGCGCCACCGGCTCGCGGCGCTCGGTGATGACGTGCGAGACGGCCGGCGCGAAGGTTCCGCAGCCGGAGTAGCGGACAATATTGTGCAGAAAGCGCAGCGAGCCGATCACCGTGCGGTATTGGTCGTTAATCAGGCTGTCCGGATGGCCGGCGTAGCACTCGCAGATGAGGCGGCTGGCGGCCTGCAGGTCGTCGTCGCGCCACAGGCGCAATTCGAGCCCGGCCGGCAGAGGAGCGCTCGCATAGCGGTCGATTCCATCCAGTTGCCGCGTCATAAAAAGCCGATGGTAGAGCGCGAAGCCGGATGCGCGGAAGAGGGTGGCATGGCGGCCGGCCGGATGCAGAAGCAGTTGCGACTCGATGCGGTCCACGTGCGGCGAGTGCTCCAGGGTTTCGAGCAGGTGGCGCAGCAGCGTCTCTTCGATCTCGTGCGGCGTCTGGCCGGCAAAGCCGCTTGCCGGGGGCTGCCAGTCGGCCACGTCGGGGTCGGCGAAGACATCGCCCACCACGGCCTTGGTGTCCTCATAGACGCAGAAGGCATAAGCGGCCACGCGCCCGGCATCCACGGCGGCGTAACCGGGCAGCATCCGGTTGTCAATGTATTGCATGAGCAGCTTGGCGGAGGGCCGATAGTCCCAGTGCAGGCGCTCGCTCCACAGGCGCTCCTCGGCCGCCAGCAGCGGGCGCAGCATGGCCGCCGTGAAATGCCGCAGATCGAGAACTTCGTAGGAGATGCCGGAAGTCACCCTGTCCGCCCCTCATCCCGGCGGCAAAAGCCGCCGCCGGAAACCCCGTCGCGCCGAAAACCGCATGGCCTTCCGGCTATTGTGCCGTGAGTGCGTTGCCGGCGCAAGTATTTCCGCGCTAAAGCATTTTCCGGATGGGTGTAGACCGAAGCCGAAACAGCCGAGTGGATTTTCCTGAAGGAAAATCCAACTTCCCTCTCGCCGGAAGTTCCCAGGATTCCGGAAAATGCCTTAGTAGCCGCCGGCCGCGCCTGATCCCGGCTGGCCGGCCGCGCCCACCAGGTAGACTTCGAGGCCCTGCTCCGGCCAGGCAAAGAGCGGCTGGTAGTTGCGTCCGGCCAGATACTCAGCCAGCGCCGCTTCCGTATGCAGGTCTTTGCCGCCGCGGCCCCTTACGCGCGCCACCAGCAGGTGCTCCTGGGGCGGCACGCCGTCTTCCTCGTAGTTCACCACTTCGTGATTGCGATAGAAGGCGAGGCCGTACTCCACGTCGCGCCGAACCTGGAAGACCGCGACGGTCTCCGTCGGCGAAGCATAGCCAAGGAGCTTTTCCGCCAGCGGCCGCGCCGAATACGTCCGGTCAAGCAGATGTATCACGTGCTTGGTGCGCGCCCATGCGGGAATGGGGCCAAACGGGCCTACGCCATACATAAAGACCAGCAGCACCAGCAGCACGCCGGAGGTGACCAGCCGCAAACGCGCCACGCCAAAGCCGTCCACCACGATCAGGATAAGCAGCGCCGCGCCAATGGCGGCAAACAGCGCAACCAGAGCGGCGGGAAGCGGCGGAATCGTCCAGCCATGGGAGACGAACCACGGCAGCGTGAGGCAGGTGAGCGTCAGCACGCCGGTCAGCGCCGCATGGCCGAGCAGCAGCCAGCGGTTTAATCCCTTTTCGCGCTGGCGGAAGAGGTAGTCGCCGGTGAGGATGGTGATCGGCGCAACCGAGGGCAGGATGTAGCCCGGCAGCTTGGACTGCGAGAAGCTGAAGAAAACGATAGGAATCGTGGCCCAGAGGACGAGGAATTCGGGAAAGCCGTCGCCGGGGATGAATGGCTTCTTAGGGCAATTCTTTGAGTGCCGCTGCCGCCACTCGGCGATGGAGGTCTTTGCGCCGTCGATAAAGGCGCGCACGGCGATAACCGTCCATGGCATGGTGGCCAGGATGATGACCGGCAGGTAATACCAGAAGTGCTGCGCGTGCTGGTATCGATTGGTGGCAAAGCGGGAAAGGTTCTGGTCGAGGAAGAACTCGTGGAAGAACGTCGGGTTCTGGTGCTGCACGGCGATAAACCACGGCAGCACGATGGCGAAGTAGAGCAGAACCCCCGGCCACCAGAAGGATCTCTTCAGGATCGACCACTCCTTGCGCAGCGCGGCAAAGGCGACAAGAATGACCAGCGCGAGAAACGGCGCCACCGGGCCCTTGGCCAGCGTGGCGACGCCGGTGAAGAAGTAGATATCGAAGAGCCAGAACTTGGAATCGGTCTCATACCACGCGTACCAGCCCAGCAGGCCGATGCAGAGCGGCGCGGCCATCTGCATGTCGGTCGAGGCTCCGCGCGCAAAGCCGATGATGCCCGCGCAGGCCACCGTAATCAGCGCCGCGTCCAGGTGTCCGCCTCGTCGGAAGCGCCGCATGTGCAGGTAGATGAGCGCGGCCATGATGAAGGCGAAGCTCACCGAAGGCAGCCGCGCGCTCCAGTCGTGCACGCCGAAATCCTGGAAGACAAACATGGCGCGCCAGTAGTAGAGCGCCGGCTTTTCCAGCCACGCGTGGCCGTAGAGGTACGGCGTGACGCAGGCGCTCAGCCGCGCCTTGAGGCTGTGCGCCTGGTCGAAGCGGGCCAGCATCTCGTGGGCAATCTGCGCATAGCGCGGCTCGTCGGCCCCGACCAGGCCCATGCCGTCGCCGCCCAGGTAGGGCGTGACGCCGTAGAGCAGGAAAAAGACGGTAAAAAAGAGAAAGACCGCGGCCTCGCAGACCGTGGACCAGCTTGGCAGCTTTTGGCTCAGAGGCTCAGGCTCTACGGGCTCATGCTGCCCGGGCGCAGAAACAGCAGATTCCGGAACGGAGGGCTCAGGCGCGTTCGTCCTCTCGCTGGTTGTGTGGGAATCTCCAGCCGGCAAGGTCTGATACATCCTTCTATAACCGGCTGCATTGTCAGCGCTTAGCGCCACTGGCAGCATGGAGCCGGAGAATACGCGGTCTTGAGGCCGGGGAAGCTCCGTTTTGCCGCGTCAAACGTAAGGCTAACAGATTCTCCCCGGCTGCCAGGCCCAACTGCCGATTCCGGTAGTGGGGCCATTTGAATTTGTTTTGTAACAGGGCACGACTGGTAGGCCGGGGATTTATCCCGGCAATGAACTGAGCGAAGTGTCCGGGGTTGCTTTTTGCCAACTCACCACGACTGCTGGGTGCCCCAGGTCTCGATTTTGAGACCTGGGATACCGAAAAGCCCAGGATTTCCCTATCGCCTTCCTACCTATATGTCGATACAACCTAGGCAGTGTCTGATGAATCCACATGGGGCGGTTTTGTAACAGGGCACGACTGGTAGGCCGGGGATTTATCCCCGGCAATGAACTGACCCACCACCCCGATTCCTCAAAATGCACCATCAGATTTTCCGCGAATTGGCAGATAATTTCTCGATTTCTGCCGCCACCCTCGCCGGAAGCTCACAGTCTTCCGGAAAATGCCTTAAGAAGCCTGCGGAACCGCCTGCGGCACTGCGATGAACGGCAACAGTGCAACCATAATCAGCAGCGTGGCCGGACCGACAAGCAGCCCGGAGCGCAGGCTTCCGGAATGGAACGAAACCCAGCCCGCCAGCCACGGAAAGAGAGAGCCGCCGAAGCCGCTCAGCGCAAGGATAAAGCGTGAGTCGGAGCTGTGACGGGCACGGTCGAAGAAGGCCGCCAGGGTTACAGGGAAAATTGGCGCCAGCGCGGCGCCGATCAGCAGGATGGCCGCTGTGAGCAAAACAGGCGAGGCCGATGCAACGAGCAGCGCCGAGGCGGCCAGTGCCACAAAGAGCGAGAGCCGCAAAAGGCCGCCGGCGCTGAAGCGAAGCAACAGCAGCGACGAGAACCCGCGCGAGATCAGGAAGCCGGTCCAGTAGATTGCGGCGGCTGCGGCCGCCAGCGCAATGCTGGTGCGTGTCGTGCGCAGCACAAGCGTGGAGATCCAGGCGCCAAACATGGTTTCCATGCCTACTTCGAGAAAGAAGAAAAGCGCGAACACGGCAACCAGGCGCAGGTTGTGCAGGCCGGCCGTCTCCGGCGTCGCGCGCGCGGCCTCGGCATGATCGCGGATGGTGAGGCTTGCCGCAATGGCCGCCAGTGCGGCGGCGCAGGCCAGCGCTTGAAAGACGGCGCGCCATGAGGAAACCGCAAGCAGGTGTGCGGCGATCAGCGGCGCCAGCATCGCGCCGCCGCTCCAGGCGAAATTGAGCATGGTGAGAACAGGCGCGCGGCGCGACGCATAATTGCGCCCGGCAAACAGGCTCACCGCGGTCATCGGCGCGCCCACAGTGATGCCAAAGAAGAATCCGAAAGGGAAGAGCATCGCCCGCGAGATCCAGGGGAAACAAAAGCAGCTCACCGACAGCGCGAACAACCCTCCGCCGAGAATGCGGGCATAGTTTCCGCGGCATAGCAATGCGCCCGTGGCCATTCCTGCGAAGATCCAGAAAAACAACAGGCCCGACTGGCTGTCAGAAAGCTGAAAGGCGCGCGCCAGCGAGGGCAGCAGCGGGCCGGTGATTGCATCGGCGATGCCGGTGAGTGCAAATACCGGGTGCAGCACCGCCAGCATCGTGCGACGCGAATTCGATAAGCGATTTGTCATGGAACGGATCGCCAAAGCGGCATGGCGGAAAGGGCGCCACGAAGGCTGAGTCTATCTTGCCAACGGGCAGCGGCTCAAGACGAGCAGAGCATGCTGCCGGAATTTGCTCGCTGCCGGCCGCACAATAGCTTTCCACGGCGCCAAATCCCAGGCGGTTTGACCGCACCTTTTCCGCTTTTTCCTGCATAGTTCGATGTTTTTGCGGCAATGCGCTCGCATTGACGCGTGCCTATGCCGGGCGCTTATCACGGCGAAGGAGAACAATGCCATGTTTTGCATCTCGCGGGAGAATCCTCGCGTGCACAGCGTGCACATGCAACGGAAGACGTTCGCCGGCTTCCCGGTGATCCTGACGGCCTTCTGCAACGGCCAAAGTTCTGCCGAACCTTACCATCACCACCGTCGATCCTCTTCTTTGCGCAAACAAGGCTAAAGAGCGTATTTTGGATGGGTTCTATAAGCCGTTTGGAATCTGTGTGTGTTGGCCACCTATTCCATAGATTTTGGACAATTTCCCGCTAACCCGCAGCTATGTGGAATACCTCGATAAATTCTTCTCTTCGAAACATTGCAGAAGAAATGTCGCTTAGCCGGCGCAATTTTCTGCGCAGCATGGCCTTAGGGGGTGCGGCTTCTACCGTGCTTTCCCTGTCTCCTTCCCCTTTGCGCGCGGCGATGCTGCCGTAGGGACGCAAGATCGTTGTTGCGACATTTGGTGGAGGAGCGCGCGATGAGGAGACATTTGCTCCCGCGGGCCAGCAATATATTCCCCATATTCTTGAAGAGCTGATTCCACAGGCAACGTTCTTTACCCAGGTTGTGAATCGCGGGATCCTGGGGCACTATGTGGCTACCGCGAGCCTGGCTACCGGCTGTTATGAGACCTTCGACAACTTTGCTCCGGTAAAACCACGCAATCCCACGCTATTCGAGTACTATCGCCGCGATCTCGCGCGCCCTGCATTGGATGCCTGGGTGATCGCGCCCAACAACGGTTTTAACCACATTGGAGAGAGCAGCAATCCATACGGTGAAGGGCGCGGCGCTACGGTCGTTTTACCCAAGCAGCTTCTTTCCGGCTTAACTGGCAAGACTGCATCCGATTATGAGCGCCTGCTTCGCGATAATTATGAATCTCCTGTTGAGATGCCGTTGGGAGACAGCCACAAGTTTGCGGCGGAGGAGCTTGCAAGTTTGTTGCAGCTTTCTGTCACGGATTTTCTGGCTCATGCGGCCACGGCGACCAGCCCGGATGAATTGTCTCTCTACATTGCAGGGCATGTCATGAAGCAGTTTGCGCCCAGCCTGCTCTGGATTACGCTGCACGATATCGACATCGCGCATTCCGGAGCCTTTTCCCTTTATACCGAAGCCATCGTAAGGTCAGATCGCATCTGCGCGGAATTATGGAAGCTCATTCAAAATAATCCTGAGTATAAAGACAAAACCAGCATGTTCATCCTGCCGGATTTTGGGCGCGATGGAGATACCGATGCAGGCGGAAATGGATTCCAGCATCATCGTACCGGTGATCCTTTGTCGCGCACCACGTGGATTATGGCGCTGGGCTCGGGGATTCGTGAGAATACCACGGTGAATCGGATGGTGGAGTCCATCGATCTTGTGCCTACGCTGGCCTCGCTCTTGAAGTGTGACGCGCGTTACGCTGCTGGCCGTCCTCTGGCTGAGGTGCTGTAATCATGCTGCGCGCCAATGATTTTGCCGGTTATCCGCCGAAGGCAAAGAGCTTTGCCGAAGAGCATCTTGCGCCCCTGCAGGCGCTCCCGCAGGTATTTGCAGGGCTATTGCTCAGCCAGATCATTCAATATGACTGGCAGTTTCCCGCCGAGCGCGCCGAGCTTGAGGCGCAGATGGACTGGTTGCGGCAATCCGGCTCCGAACCATTTCACCAGGTTATGGCCGGCTTCGCGGCGTTGCCGCTGTCCAAAGAGTTGAAGCAATTCCCCTGGGCGAAGCAGCCGGCACAATTTGTGCAGGAGTTGACAGCGTGGTTCTGGTCGGCGGGAGCGATTGACGCATTTCATGCCGCGGCCATGAGCTACGGCAACGTGCTGGAGGCGATTCGGGCAAAAGAATCGCCGGTAGCGCCTCGCCTTTGCATTGTTCTGATCGGGCAAGGTGTGTCATCCAGCCAATTACGGCTTTTTGAACAGCTCAAGCCGCACGGCTCCTATTTTTCCCAGGTACAACCGAAAGATGGCCTCAAGCAAGCGCTGTCCGCGATCTATGCTGCGGCTGCGGCGAGGCCCGCACCGTATGGCCACTGGTATATCGATGGTGGAGAGCCTGACGGCTATTTGCCGGCTGGAGAAGAAATGCGCACAGGCAGAGTGACAACGCTTTCCTATGCGGCTCTTGCGCCGTTGCGGCTGGCTGTGCTCCATGCGATGGAGACGGCGCGAACGTCCGGCAGCATAGTAGGCCCGGAAGAGTTGCGCACCATGATGATGCGGATGCACCCCGGGCAAATCGATGCTGTGCCGGCAGGCGATGATGAGGTCATGCGGCATTTTGCCTTGAGTCTTTTTACAGAAGGCTCAGGCACGCAGATCTTCAGCACTACGTTTGTGCAGTGGGCCGGGCGGGAGATTCTTCGCCGCGCACGCCCGCAAACGCTGCTGCTGCGTTATGCGCCGCGCCAGGTGGACCGTCCCATGAATGACCTGCTGCGGGCAGATCGGAATGACGCCCTGGAAGTCGATCCGCAAGGGTCCTTGGTAGATGGAAACATGGGAGCCTATTACACGTGGATCAACCTGATGCGGTTGAATGGCTCGTCCTCCGCTCGATTCCTGGCTTGGTTTGAGGGCCAGCATGAAGCCATTGCCATTGCTCCCGGTATGCCGAAGGGAACTGTTTCGGATCAAAGCTGCAACCTAGAATCCATTCTGCGCTGGATGAGCTGAGCTGGATCTGCTTTGGCGGGATGGTCATAAGCTGCTTGGCATCAGCAGCGGAGCGCAACTTGGGAACGGAAGCTCGCCGCAGGCACGCCGGCGCAAGCCGGCGGCGCATATTGGATGCAGCATGGCATCGATGTCAATCTGTCCGGCGACTTTCAAGCCATGGCATTTACTTTAGAGCGTGCCAGGCAGGCGGAATCCATCAGCCCATCGCGCAATGGGAGGAGTACTTATCTTCGCAAATCTGCTTTATGCAATCCAGGCTGACGCAGATATGAGACATCGTCTTCCACTTATGTCATGACCCCGCTATTGAAGGACGTACAAAGGCTTTGATCGTAGCAAATTCTTTGGGAGAATGGGATTCTGCCGGGCGAATGGAGTACGGGCCAACTGCAGCAGGGATGATGAAGGTCTCTGCGTAGTGCACTTCAAACGGCTCGAAAGAGTTTGTTGGGCTCTCAACGATGGCACAATCGCCTTGCACAAGGTTCAGGACGTTTAGATTGCCCTGAGTGTGATGCTCCACCGGACCTGTGAACCAGTGGCGCCGCGTCTCAATAAACTCCAGCGCATGAAGACCTGTGCGTTCCTCACGCCAATGCGGACCTGAAGCAATTGGTTCCACGTAATTCATCAGTTGGCCTGCAACCCAGCGCTCCCGCCTTTCCCGGCAAATGTTGGCAGCACCATCTGTCACGTGAAGAGGCCGGGGGGTTCCATCCAGGTCCATCCGCCCCCAATCCCAGAGCTTGAAGGTAAAGATATATGGAGTCGCGCTGATCTCAAGAACCATACTGTCGCGGCCCGAGCAGTGTACAGTTCCCGCCGGAATGAGAATGTGATCGTGTTTGCGTACGGGAAACTTGTTCACGAATGCTTCCACATCGAACTCCGGATTGGAAGAAACTGCTGCCTCCGCGAGCTTCCGCATCATCTCCTCTGGATCAGTAGACTCACGCAGCCCGAGATATACGGACGCATCTTTACCGGCGTCAAGCAGGTAGTAGCTTTCATCCTGCGTGTAGGACATGCCGAATGCTTCCCGGATATAAGATGCGCGTGGATGTACCTGAAGCGAAAGATTGCCGCCACCCATGGTGTCCAGCAGATCGAAGCGAATGGGAAACTCAGCGCCAAAGGCCTTCTCAACGATCTCTCCAAGCAAACGCCTCGACTCGATGAGCACAAGGTCGAGAGCCGGTATTTCGACACGATGTTTTCCGAACCCTAGTAGCAGACTGTTTTCTTCCGGTACGCAATCAAAACACCACGCATAGTTTGGCTTGTTCCTGGGTAGATCGAAGATCGACTCCATCCAATGGCCGCCCCACGGCCCCGGATCGAAGAAAGGCACGACTCGAAATGGTCTTTGTACCGCAATGTCCAGACCTTTGTGCAGGTCGGCGCCGGAGATCATCTTTGGGATTTGCGGGTTGTTACAGTCGAGCAGAAAGTCAATCTGGGGAAGAAGCTTTGTCTTCAGGCGATCGGCGACTCGCCAATCCAGAAAGAATCCTCGCTTGTATTTGAGAGATGCCCTATCTTCGCGGTTGTTGATTCCCAGGTTGCCGATCTCGCCACGCCTGTAACGCTGCTGGATCTCCCATCGAGCTAAATCCGCGTAGATAAGAATGTCCCACTCGTCCACAAGCAGCGAAGCGCCTGTGCCGATGACAAGGCACAAGCCCTCGCACGCCAGGCGGGCACGTGATTCGGCCACTTTCGAGGCATCGAAGAACTCGTCAAGCGTAATGGAGTTCATGCGGCCGAAGACAGGATCGTCCGTAATGAACTGTTTGAACTTCGCTTCGATCTCCGGAGGCGATAGGTAGCAGGAATCCGCAACGAGAACCTGGTCCGGTAAAAGCTCGGCCGATAGAGATTGTACTAAGGAGGGAATGAATGTGCCGGGATAACACTCCACGCAGACTTTGGCCTTGCGTCCGGTCAATCGGGCTCGAATCGCGGCTCCGATTTCGTTCCAACCTACTCTGCAGTCGGCAGCGTCTTCGCTGATGCGAACATAGGGGGACTTATCGTACATGCGCTTCACTCGATAGGTTCATCGCGCTGGAACCGATCGCTTCCGGCTGCAAGCGGAACATCGGCAGGACTGCACCGGCCGCTGCTGAGATGCCCAACACGATCGAGAACGTCAATACGATGCCGATCATGTGCATCGCCTTGCCGAACAAAACCTGCGCCAATCCCCAACCTGCGCCGAGCACAAGGACGATCCCTGCTGCTTCCATGCCGGCTTTGCGATAGACGGCAAAAAGCGACGGTACGCAGACGAAAGCCAGCACGGCCGGAAGCAAGACCAGCGCCAGCGCTGACCGGATGGCCCAGGTATTCTCCCACTCCCAGCGGCGCACGTATTTCATCGGCACGCCGAAAGCGGCATTTGCCAACCCTGCCAGAATGAGAAGCGCCCATGCGGAGCCGGTTCCACTCATGGTATTCCTTTCGCGGCCAATCCCCAGGATATTGCTGTAAACGCCTGAAAACAAGGCTATACAAGGATGAGCCTGGCGGGCACGGGATTGATTGTCAACACTTTGAGCATAAAAGCTACCTACGAACCGCCTGCTTCGTGTATTGTGCGTGTCGTATGCCCGGAAAGTTTGACAATGCCTCCACTCGGCAGGACTTCATCCTGCACCAGCTACAGGAAGCTGGCGAGGTCAGTATCGAAGAGCTCTGCACTTCCCTTGAGGCGTCGACGACGGCCATTCGTCGCGATCTCGACGATCTGGAGCAGCGCTCGCTGCTGCGCGGAACGCGCGGAAGCGCAATCTCCATCAGCTTCAACAGAAAGGTATCGAGGTGAAACGGGTCTGACGAAATTTTATTTTGCAGGGGCGGTTAATCAGGCCTCTGCGCGGAGATGCTATGAAGTGGAAAGCCGTTGCTCTTGCGCTTGCGTTGATGCCGTCGCTGGTGTTACTTGCCGAACCTGCCGGCAAAACAGTGTGGAGGGTTGGAACCTTCGACGGCTCCTCAGGTGAGTTTGCCGGCGGAGAGCCTCATAGTGCCGTTCACTTTGTGGCCGGCCAGGACCAGCCGCGCACAGCCTGGTATGCTTTCGCCCCTGTTGCTTGGGCGGGGAAACCGGCAGATCCCGCGTCTGCGCCGCGCGCTATCGACTTCTCCATCGCAGGCCGGCCTGGAACCGCCTATCGCCTGAAAGTATCGCTGCTGATTGAGCATTCCAGTGTTCCGGCTCTGCGCGTCGGAATCAACGGCCGTTTGGGCACGTTCTATCTTCATCCCAAACTGGACTACAGCATGGGCGACACGGTGGCTGCTTTTTATCCCGCCTACGCGCGCGCCGAGGTCGAAGTTGATTTTCCAGGATCGTGGCTGAAGTCGGGCGCAAACAGCATCTCCTTTCAGGCTGTTCCCGCGGGCGACAAGATCATTCCGGATGCCGGGTTTGTCTACGACGCCATCGAGCTGCAACAGGCAGATGCCATCCCAATGGCCATTCGCGCACATGCGGAGCCGACCATCTTCTTTCAGAAGCATGGTGCATCCCTGGAGGAACGCGTCGACGTCTTCGTGCGGTATGATCGGCGTCCCCGTTCCGGGCGCGTCGAGCTTGCCATCGCAGGCCATACTTTCAGCACTCCACTGCGCGCCGATCAGGACTTCGGAGAAGAACGAATTTCTTTTGAGGTTCCCGAGTTCGCAGCCAATACGCAGGCCAGGCTTACTGTGACCGTGAATGGACACACGACGCATGTGCAGGAGACGCTCCAGCCGCAGAAGAAGTGGACGCTCTTTCTTGTGCCTCACGTGCATCTCGATGTGGGCTATACCGATTACCAGGCTAAGGTCTCCACGATCCAGAGCCGCATTCTCGATGAGGCAATGGATCTGATTGCGCAACACCCTGCTTTCCGCTTCAGCACGGATGGAGAGTGGAATCTGGAGCAGTTTTTGCATTCGCGCACGCCGCAGGAACAAGACCGGATCATCGAGGCCATCCGGCAGCAGAAGATTTACATTCCTGCGCAATCCAGCAACCTCCTCACGGGATTTCCAACTGCGGAAACGCTGATCCGATCGTTGTATCCCAGCGCGAGCTTCAGCCGTACTCACGGCACGCCGCTCAACTACGCCAACATTACGGACGTGCCCTCTTATTCATGGTCGTATGCGTCGATTTTGGCCGCGGCCGGCATTCCGTACTTTTTTGCCGGGAGCAACAACGATCGCGCGCCCGTATTGCTGCAGGGACATCTGAATGAGAACACTCCGTTCTGGTGGGAGGGCCCTGACGGCGGCAAGGTGCTGATGTGGTATTCGCGGCACTATATGCAGATGCAGTTTCTGTTTGGCCTGCCTCCACTCACGCAAACGGGCGAAGAGGTGTTGCCGCTTTTTCTCGAGATGTACCAGCACCCCAGCTATCTCGCCAGCGCGGCGATTATCTTCGGCAGCCAGGTGGAAAATACCGACCTGTTCCCGCAGCAGGCGGCATTAGCCGATGAGTGGAATGCGATTTATGCCTACCCGCACATTGAATACTCCGGTTTTCATGATGCACTGGCAAACATCGCAGGACAGTTTGGGAATGCTATCCCCACTGTCCGCGGAGATGGCGGTCCCTATTGGGAAGACGGCATCGGTTCCGATGCGTACTTCGCGGCCATGGAAAGAGAGAACGAGAGCCGCGCGCCTTCGGCCGAGAAGCTGGCCACGCTCAGCACGCTGGTGAATCCACGTCTCGCTGTGAATCGCGAAGAGTTACATTCGATGTGGGCCAACATGGTGCTGTTTGATGAGCATACCTGGACCTCGTGGAACAGCACCTCCGATCCCGACAGCGACGAAGCTATCGAACAGCTTCAGGTGAAGGATTCGCGGGCCATCACGGCTGCTAATCAGCGCAACGACATTCTCCGCAGCGGTATGGCGGCGCTGGCAGACTCCATCGAGGCCGGCGTCAATAGCCTTATCGTCTTCAATCCCTTGAGCTGGAAACGCGATGGAGAAGTAACGATCGATCTTGATAAAGGCATGGAGATCGCCGATCGCGCTACGAAAGAATCGGTTTCTTATAGAGTTCTCCACGAAGGCACAAACTTTCGCCGGGTGGAGTTTCGCGCAACGAATGTTCCTCCAGTGGGATATAAGGTATACGAGCTGCGCGCTGCACACGCTGCGCCGGCGGCTCCACAAACAACGGCTTCGACAACCATCGAGAGCCCTTTCTATCGCGTCGAGCTCGATCCGGCTTCGGGCAGCATCCGCAGCATCTACGACAAGGAACTGAACAAGGAGCTGGTAAATACCCGGAGCGCGTGGCGGTTCGGTCAGTATCTCTACGTCACGGGCGGCGATGAGGAACCGAATAGCATTCTTCAGTACCGCACAGTTTCTCCCAAACCTAAGCTATCTCTTCATGCGGCCAAAGACGGACGAGTGATCTCGGTGGAACAAACGCCGTGGGGCTGGCGCGCGGAGCTTGTGTCATCGGCAGAGAACACACCCGACATTCATACGGAAATCCGCGTTTATAAAGACGAAAAGAAGATCGAGCTGATCGAAGATGTTTGGAAAAAGCCGGAGCTGAAGAAAGAAGCGGTGTATTTTGCCTTTCCGTTCGCGATGACGCATCCGCAATTCCAATACGAGATTCAAAATGGTGTAGTTGATCCCGCCCGGGATATGTATCCTGGCGCGGGTCATGAGTGGTTTTCCATCCAGCATTGGATTTCAGTCCAACAGGATGGCGTATCGGCGACAGTGATGCCGCTCGACGCATCTCTGGCGACGTTCGGCGATATCAATCGCGGCGAATGGCCGACGGAGTTTGGTCAGCGGCCGGGCAACGTCTTCTCTTACGTGATGAACAACTATTGGCATACCAACTACCGCGCTGAGCAAGGCGGACATTTCCGCTTCCGCTACGTCATCACCAGCGCGTCCCACACGGATGCGGCTGCACTAAGCCGGATGGGGTGGGAAGAGTCGACACCGCTCGAGCAGGACCAGATCAGTTCGCAGGACAAGGCGCTCGATCTGCCTCGACCGCTCAATGGAAACGAAGCCAGCTTCCTCACCATCGATGATCCAGATCTCCTTCTCGATACTTGGAAACCGGCCGAGGACGGCAACGGAACGATTCTGCGATTTATCGACCTGGGTGGCGCACCGCGCACTGTTACGATCCATACGCCGCTGCTGTCGATTGGCAAGATTGTTTCTGCGGATGCAATCGAACGAGATCAGAAGCTGATCGTGCCAGAGAATATACACACGTTCAAAGTCGCGGTTCGGACACACCAGATTCTCACGGTTCGTTTGATTCCCCAATGAGTTTGGGCGCGTCTCTGTCCCGATAGTCTCTTAATCAGGCGTGGCTGAACGGCGACTTCACGGATTTTGTGGACGCGCAGGGCAACATGATGCCGGTCTTCAATCCGTTTATGGCAACAACGGCCGATCCGACGCGCCAGCTCTTTGAGTACAACGGCGCCTACAACCAGGTCAACCCGGCGTTGTTCAATCCGATCGCGGTAAACATCGTAAAGCTGATGCTTACGCAGACGCCGATCACTACTCAGCGCATACCGGGCGAACTGCCGAATATTTACCTTGCCAGTCCCTATCCTGAATTTGCAGGCATCGAAGAGGTTCGGCAGCATCAGCTCGCTCCTGCTCTCAGGCGAGGCGGCAAACAATACGCTCTTCAATCACACACCGCAGCGCGGCGCGCCTTCCGTGCACTTGACCTACACAGTCCCCGATGACGCCAAGGTCGAGTGGTTCTACAACGAAGTCACCGCCAGGGCCGACCCCATTTGGACATATTACGAAGCAGGCGGCTTCAAGCCTTCCACAATGGAATATGGGGACATGCTGAGCCGCCCGGCAAGCACTCATCCACCCGATCTGACGCTGCCCGACACCTCAGCAGAAAAATAATCCCGATACTCCGGCGTCCCCATCGCGCCGGAGCATCTTCAATGAGCAGCGGACAGCTACTGAACATCCACCGTGCGTGTGCCCTGGTAGTGCTGAATGTGGTAATACCCCTCCCAGTTTCCCCACTCCACGGGCGCGGGCACGGGCACATCGGGATTCTTCAGGTACGCGGCGAAATGCACCAGAAGCTGGCGCGTGCGATCGACGCCCACCAGCCAGTCGCCGCCATACCAGTTCTTCCACTTGCCGTATTCGGCCTTCGACTCTTCCGCCTTCAGGGCGTCGAGCGCCAGAAGCGCCTGATCGGTTTTAGCAGTCGCCGCGGCATGATCGCCGTTATGCAGCGCAACGATCGCCTGCGAGAGCGAGAGCAGCATCTGGTTGCTCTCTCGGTTGATGGCGATCATGGTCAGCACGCCGGCCTGGTAAAAGAGCCTGCGATCCACGGATACAAGCGGCTCCGCGGCCTTGGCTTCATTCCACACCGCATCCCAGCGCGCCTGTGCCGCGCCGCAGGCCGCGATCTCTTTCTCCGCCTGCTGCGGAGCCCAGCCGGGATCGTAGGGAAGATGCCGCACATGGGGCGTCGTCCACTGCGGCGTCTGGCCGGGAAGGTCGTAAACGGGCCATTGGAGCATCACGTTGAGCATCAGCTCGCGCGCCATGCTGTGGTAGTAGTTGTCGCCGTAAGGAAGCGCGGACGGGCCGGGCCGGTCCGCCGGCGCGGCAAAGTAGTCCTTGTAAACAGCAGCAACGCGCGGCGCGGCCCTGGCGCCGAACTCCTCCGCGGACCAGCCTTCATAAAACCTGTCGCTCGATCCGATGGAAGCTCCCTGCCAGCCAAAATCGAGCACCGCGCTCGCGCCCATCGTCACCGGCCGGATATCGCTGGTGTTCACAAGCAGAAACGCGGTCGCGCCGGCCTTCTCAAAGCGGCCGAGCGAGGCAAAGAGGCGGCTGACCGGCGTAAGCTCCGAGAGCTGGTTCGCCGCGCCGTTGTACATGGCCACATGGATGTAAGCTCCCTCGCCGGCCTTCACCTCGCCGTGATCCTGCATATCGCCGTAGCCGGTGTCCGGCCACACCGTAATCACCTCCGGCGGAATCACCAGGTCGCCCTGCCGCATCAGCTTCGCGCCTTCCATCCACAGGTCGGTAATGAACACCGCGTGCGGGTACTTCGCGCGCACAATGCTGATCTGGTCCGCAATCGCCTTGCTGATGATCCGTCCCTGCGCCTTCTCATTGCCGCGCACCGACGGGTCCAGCGTCGAATAAGGCTGGTCGGAAAGCCCGCGCAAGCCAACCTCCCACAAAATGCGCTGGTCCTGCGGATAAGCGGCCACGGCATTCTTCCACGCGTTCTCAATGTACTGCGGATCGGAAGTCAGGTTGTAGGGAACATCGGCGGGCCAGCGTGAAACGTTCACTCCAAGCGGCTCGGCATGGTGCTGGTTCAACAGCAGGCCGCGCTCGGCCACAATGCGGTCCTGCGGCTCGTCGGGAAACGACCACGTGCCCGCGACAATCATGTTGCCCCTCAGGCGCAGAATCGTCTCGCAGATCTTGTTCCACACGGCCAGCGAGATTCCTGTATGATCTTTCGCTTCGCCCGGCGCCCATCCCGTCAGAAGGTCTTCATCATTGATGAAAAATCCGCGGTAGCGGAAGACCGGCGGCGCGTAGCGCCTGTCGAGCGCGCCGGGCAAGGCGATCGAAGCGCGGCGCATCGGCTCGTGATCGGTCCAGTAGTACATCGGGTCCACGCCGAGATACTGGCGCGAGAACTCATAAATCGCATAGATAGTTCCCAGCGCGTCGGAACCGGCAAGCCGTATCACCTGCGTCGCGTGACCGCTGTTCCAGTCGGCCGTTCCGCTGGTAATGGAAAACGCCTCCGCGTCGGACGCATGATCGGCAGCCGCGCCGGAAGCCTCATCGCCCAAAACAATGCTCACCGCCCCTGCGCTCGCCTCGCTGTCGACAATCCGTGGCCCATCGCCAAAGACCTTGCGCAGATCGGAAGCAAGATCCTGCGCGGCCAGCCTGACCGGGCCCGGCTGGCTCGCGTCCACCAGAATCGTCACACCGGCGTTGAGCTTGATCGAGCCCGTGGAAGCCGCGCGCGATTGCCCGTGCGCCACGGCACATGCAAGAAGCAGCGGAAGCGCCGCCTGAAAGCTCAATCTGTCCCTATTGCGTGACACAAAAAATCTCATCGGTACCCCGCTCAACAGAGATCTCGGAACGCACGGCGCATTGCGGCGCAGGCGCCCATCCGCACACCGGTGTAAATTTGCCGCCGGAATATCTATAGCATTTTCCGGATGGGTGTAGACCGAAGCCGCAACAGCCGAGTGGATTTTCCTTCAGGAAAATCCACCTTCACCCTTGCCGGAAGTTCCCAGGATTCCGGAAAATGCCTTAAAAGCCGCGCAAAAAAACATCCGCACCCTGGCACTAAAAAAATATACGCCGGTCCGCGTGCGGCGGCGCGCAAATCTTACGGCATGATCTCACAGCCCGTGCTTTGCCCGGAATTCGCGCACCACTTCGGCTGGATCGCGATGTTCCCCGTCCACCGCTTCATTCATCGCGCGCATATCGCCGGCGGTAATTTTGCCGGCCAGCGCATCCAGAGCGGTTTGAATCTGCGGCCAGCGCCGCAGCGCATCCTCGCGCACCAGCGGAACAGCCTGGTACGGCGGAAAGTAATGGCGGTCGTCTTCGAGCACGGTGAGCCCCAATGCCTGGATCGGGCCATCGGTCGAATTAGCGGCGATCATATCCACCTGGTGCGTGGTAAGAGCGCGATAAAGCAGCCCGAGGTCCATCGTGCGCGGCGGCGCGGCGAACCTCAGCCCGTAGGCTCTGCTCAAGCCGGGGAGCCCATCCGGCCGCTGCGCGAATTCGTAGCCCACGCCGAGACGCCATTGCGGTGTGTACTGCGCGGCCTCGCTCAATGTCGCAAGGTGCAGGCGGCTCGCGTCCTCAGGCCGAATCACCATGGCGAACGTGTTCTCGAATCCGAGCGGCGCTTCCGCAACAACGCCGTAGCGCGATGCGTAAAGCCTGCGCACCGTGTCAAGAACAGCCTGCGGGTCCCGGCTCACAGGCTGTTTGAGAATGGCCGTCAGCGCCGTGCCCGTGTATTCCACGTAAGCATCGATGCGCCCGGAGATCAGCGCCTGGTGGCAGATGTAGCTGCCGGCAAGATAAAAACGCCGCTCTACCTTGAGATTCGATTTCGCCTCAATCTCCTGCGCCAGAAGCTCGCCGAGGATCACCTGCTCCGTAAAATTTTTCGCGCCGATGACAGGATGGCCGGCACGCGGCGGCGCGCACGCCGTCAGCAGAATGCAGATCGCGGCCAGCGCGCCGATAAAAACCCGGCGCCTCATTCTTCCCGCACCTGAAACCTGCGCTCCAGCAAGCCGAGCGCGCCATCTGCCGCAAGCGCCAGCAGCGCCGCGGGAATCGCTCCTGCAAGAACCAGGCGGTTATCCACCGAAGCCACGCCGCGGAAGATAAGCTCGCCCAGCCCGCCCGCGCCCACCGCGGCCGCAATCGTGGCAATGCCGATGCAGGTGACGGTTGCCGTGCGAAGCCCCGCCAGAATAAACGACGCGGCCAGCGGCAGCTCCACCTTGAAGAGGCGCTGCATCCCGGTGAGCCCAAGCG
>JASHPD010000318.1 GCA_030038315.1 Acidobacteriaceae bacterium | reverse complement strand
CGTGGCGGGTTAGCTCCTCGAAGATGGCACGGCGCGTTGGGTCGGCGAGAGCGCGGAAAACGGGATTGGGGCTGGCCTGCTTCACGGAAGAAACCATAACCGTACGGTTATGGTTTGTCAAGAAAAATTTAGATGCGATTTTCGATGGGCGAGATGAATTGTGCGGTGCGCGAATGCGATTCTTGCTTTGTGAAGAGTGCGATGGCTGATACCATAACGTTTATATGCGTCGGGCTGTGAGCGAATCTGGCCGGAGGCTGACGATTTTTTGAGTTGAAAGAGGATTTCCGTGGCAAACACCACCAAAGTTGAAGACAAGCAGGAACGGAAGAAGATCAAGCGCGCTGCCCGCAAGAAGGCCGCTCCCAAGGCCAAGCGGACCACCCCGCGCGGAAGCAATAAGAAGAAGGTAAAAAAGCTGGCGCGCGGCCAGTCGAAGCGCTAGACTGAGCAGCATTGCGGGCCGGACGGTGAGACTGTCCGGCCCGCGCGCGTATGAATTATCCTCCCCTTGCACCAAGATTCGTATTTTCGAACTGGATTGCTCTCATGACTGCACGTGGACTGCGCGGTTTGAGTGCGCCGGTTTCCCGGTAAGAGGAGTTTCCGCTGGCCAGCCAACTTGTCGCCCGCAAATCCATTGACAAGCTGATCCGCGAGTCGGAGGAGCCGGAGCGCGCGCTCAGGAAGACGCTTGGGCCGTGGTCGCTGACGGCGCTGGGCATTGGCGCGGTGATCGGGTCGGGGATTTTTACCGTTATCGGCACGGCGATTGCGGGCGAGCAATTCGATACGTCGAGCTATCTGAATACGCCGCTGCTGCACTGGCTGCTGCATCACACGGCGATGGATGGGCGGCCGGGCGCGGGACCGGCGATTGCTCTCTCGATGATTCTGGTGGCGTTTGTCTGTGCGCTTACCGGGCTTTGTTATGCCGAACTGGCTTCGATGATTCCGATTGCAGGATCGGCGTACACGTATACCTATGCAACTCTGGGCGAGCTGATTGCGTGGATTATCGGCTGGGATTTGATTCTGGAATATGCCGGCTCGAATATGACGGTCAGCGTGGGCTTTGCGGCGCACGTGGTGGATCTGCTGGATTGGCTGGGGCTGCATCCGCCGGCTACGTGGATTTCGCCGGCTTACCTGCCGGATGGGTTGCAGGATTTTTCGGGGAACTGGATTTATCACCCGGGATGGCACTTCGGGTTTAATATTCCGGCATTTCTGGTGGTGCTGCTGCTGACCGTTGTGCTGGTGCGCGGGATTCGCGAATCGGCTGAGACGAACAACATGATGGTGGGGCTGAAGCTGGTCGCCATCCTGATTTTTATTACGGCGGCGAGCTACTACATTCACCCCACGCTCTGGCATCCGTTTATGCCGAATGGTTTCTCCGGCGTGCTGACGGGCGGATCGATTATTTTCTTCACGTATATCGGGTTTGATTCGGTTTCTACGGCGGCGGAGGAATGCCGGAATCCGCAGCGCGATATGCCGATCGGGATTATTGCCACGCTGATTGTCTGCACGGTGCTGTATGTGGCGGTGGCGGTGTGTTTGACGGGGCTGGTGCCGTGGAAGTCGATGGTGGGCGATGCGGCGCCGGTGGTCAATGCGCTGAGGAAGCTCTCCGGAATGCCGGGCGGGCATCCGCTGCACTGGGTGCGGCTCTTTGTGCTGATCGGCGCGCTGCTGGGGATGCTGTCGTCGCTGCTGGTGTATCAGCTTGGGCAGTCGCGGGTGTGGTTTTCGATGTCGCGCGACGGGCTGCTGCCAGGGGCTTTCTCGAAGGTGCATCGTGTCTATCGCACGCCGGCATTTTCGACGTGGGTTGCGGGGTTTGTGGTGGCGATTCCTTCGGGGCTGTTTGATATCGGCACGCTGGCGGATTTGTCGAATATCGGCACGCTGTTTGCGTTTGTGCTGGTTTCGGTGGGCGTGATCGTGCTGCGCTATCGCGAGCCGGAGCGGCATCGCGGCTTCCGCGTTCCGGGCGGATCGATCATTCCGGTGCTGAGCGTGCTGTTTTGTATTTTGCTGATGGCGGGGCTGCCGATTATTACCTGGATGCGGTTCTTTATCTGGCTGGTGATCGGGCTGGTGATTTACTTCTTCTATAGCCGGCATCGGTCGGAGTTTGCAGCGCGGCGCTAGGCTCGCCGCGCTGGACTTGTCGCGTTAAATTTGTCGCGCTAAATTGAGGAGCAAAGCATTTCATCCTTGCTGTAAAGAAGGGCCTGTACATGGCTTGGCATAGAAGATACGTTCTGATTGCATTGGTTGCCTTTGCGGCGGCGCTTGCTTTGCCGGCTCCTGCTGCTACGCCGGATACTGCTGACGCGTTGTTTGCGCAGGCAAAAGCCGAGGCACAGCAGGAACACAAGCATGTTCTGCTGGTGTTCTCCGCTTCGTGGTGCGGCCCCTGCAGGCTCTACGAAAAATTCCTCGAAGACCCGCAGATGAAGCCCATTACCGAAAAGGCTTTCGTGATTGAACGTATCGACGTGGGCGAGTTTCCGGGGGACACAAGACATGCCAATACGCCCGGCGGAGTCGCGCTGCGTTCGGCCCTCGGCGCCGCTGGAGAGCCGGGCTTCCCGTTTATCGTCATGACGGATGAGAACGGGCGTCCAATCGTCAACTCCTACCGGAATGGCGACACGAACGCGAATGTCGGCTATCCTGCTGTGCCAAAGGAAATCGACTGGTACATGGAAATGCTCAAGCGCGGCGCGCCTGGGCTGTCCGCGGCTGATCTTGCGGCAACCCGCGCCTGGCTGCAAGCACACGCACCGCGCTAGAGCCCACCGCAAGGCTAGAACCATGAGCCGATACACTCGGAAGTGTGACGGAAATCGAGTCGTTCATACACAGACTGCCCAAGGCCGAGTTGCATCTGCATCTTGAGGGCACGATTCTTCCTGCAACGCTGGTGGAGCTGAGCGCGCGGCATGATGCTGCGCCGCTTTCGCTGGCTGCGGCGGAGAAGATTTATCAGTTCACGGATTTTTCCGGGTTTATGGATGCTTTCCGGGCGATTACCCGGCTGCTTTCCGGGCCGGAGGATTATGAGATCGCCGCGTGGCGGATGATGCAGCGGCTGGCCGAGCAGGGGGTGGTTCATGCGGAGGTTTATGTCTCCGTGGGCGTGATTTACCACTGGCGCGAGCACGCTGAAGGCGTGGTTGAGCCGATCTTTGCGGCGGTGGAGCGGGCACGGATGCGGGCTGAGCGCGAGCTGGGGATTTCTGTTTACTGGATTTTTGACGCGGTGCGGCATTTTAGCGTGCCAGAGGCGGAGCGGGTCTTTCGCAAGGCTGCTGAAATGAGGGCGAAGTATCCGTCGATTATTGGGATTGGGCTTGGCGGGGATGAGCGGCGCGCGGGGTCGGAACCGTTTCGGGCGGTTTTTGCCGAAGCTCGCGCGGCGGGGCTGCGGCTGACGAATCATGCGGGCGAGACGACCGGGCCGGAGGCGATCTGGGCGGCGCTTTCGATTGGGACGGAGCGCGTGGGCCATGCGCTTTCGGCGATCGAGGATGAGGCGCTGATGCGGGAGTTGCGCGAACGGTGGATTCCGTTGGAATTGAATCCTACTTCGAATGTGCGGACGTTTGGCTGTGCGTCGTTTCGGGCGCATCCGCTGCGGAAGTACTTCGATGCGGGGCTGCTGGTGACGCTGAACTCGGACGATCCGGCGTTTTTCGGGTCGGATCTTGCGAATGAGTACCTGCTCGCTGCGACGGAGCAGGGGTTTACGCGCGAGGAGCTGAGGCGGCTGGCGGCGAACTCGTTTGCGGCGAGTTTTCTTCCCGAAAACGAAAAAGCTCACTGGCTGGCCCGAATTGAGTCAATAGAGTAAACAGAAGTACCAGCCGCGGCTTGCGCGTTGAAGCAGGTTGTGCACGAAGTACGGTATCATGCGATCAAGAGGAGGAAGTTCCCCGCGATGTCTACTGAACCGGAAACCCTGATTCCCGCCGAAACGGCGAGCGAGCACAAGGCTTTGCGCGTGCTGGGGTGGTTTTCCATCGGGATGGCGGTGGCCAGCCTGAGCATCTTCCTCGGCTACGAGCTGCGCTCGCGGTACAAGTTCAACCGCCGCACGCCGTATGACTTCTTCTCGAATGACGAAGCGCAGGCAGCCAACGAGTTCGGCGTCGGCATTTAGGACTGGCCGTCCAGGCAACTGCGCCTTCGGCGCCAAAAAACCAAAAACATTGAGTTGAGCGAAATGCCGCCTTTGAGGCGGCATTTTTCATTCCTGCGCTGGTGTAACAGGCCGGGCACCGCGAAAAGCATACCTCAGGGCCTGAAGGCCCAATACGTTTGTCCTGTCCTCGATTGCCGGGGATAAATCCCCGGCCTACCGGTGCCGACCTGGTGCAAGTAGTGCGCAGACAGACGCAACGGCCTGCGGCTTCGCTCACCAAAGCGGATTGGGTACGTCTATCGAAACGCAGCGGTTTACCCGGTTTTTTACTCCCCTCACCTGAGATTGATTCGAGGAGACCTGAATGGCTACGGAAGCGATGCCGGTTCCTGATCCCAAGCCCAATGCAGCCGCCGCTTTACCTTGGGTCCCAGCCGGAGGCGTACAATCCGGACCAGGGATGACTGTCACCCGCGCCATTCGCGGACCGAAGACCGCCAGCGAGCGGCTGGCGGAGCGCGCGCCGGAGACGGAGCTGATCCGCGCGGCGCAGTCGGGCAACCGCGCGGCGTTTGACACGCTGGTGCGCCAGTACGAGAACCAGGTGCTGCGGCTGGCCCTGCACCTGACGGGCAGCGAGCAGGATGCCGAGGACATTTACCAGGAAGCGTTCCTGAAGGCTTATCGGTATATCGGCAACTTCCGCTTCGAGTGCTCGTTTTATACGTGGATTTACCGCATCGTGACGAATCTCTGCTTAGATCAACTGCGGCGGCGTAAGACGCGGCGCGAAGACCAGGCGGTGATTCTGGATCACTCGGGCGATGAGATCGACATTCTGGCTTCGGTTTCGGATGACCGGAGCTTTTCCAACCCGGCGCGCGAGCTGGACCGCAAGTTTCTGGGTATGCGGATTCAGGAAGCGCTGACGAAATTGACGCCGCGCGAGCGGATGGTTTTTGAGCTGAAGCACTACCAGGGGCTCCGCCTGCGCACGATCGGAGAGATGTTGAGCACGACGGAAGAAACCGCCAAGAATACGCTGTTTCGCGCGACGAAGAAACTACGATCGCAACTGGCGGGATTGCGCTGAATTCAATGCAGCAACGGATCTGCGGAAATTTTGTGAGGCATCAAGGACGTACCCATGAATTGCGAATTGGCACACGAGCGAATCGTGATGGCCGAATACGGAGAGCTGGCCGACGACGCGGCGCATGAATTGACGCGGCATTTGGCGATTTGCCCGGAGTGCGCGCGGGAGCAGGAGACGGTGCACGCGCTCAAGCTGCTCACGCGCGAGTACCCGATGGCCGAGCCGGATGCGAATCTGCTGGCGCGCTCGCGGCAGCGGCTGGAAGAGACTCTGGATGCGCTGCCGCCGCGACGGTGGTATGAGCGGCTGAGCCAGTTGCTAGGCAACAACTTTGCGCGCTTGCAGGCTGCGCCGGTGGCGGCGGCCTTCATGCTATTTCTGGGCGGCGCGGCCGGCGCGCTGGGCGGGTATTACGTCTCGCAGAGCCGCGTGGCGCGCGCTGGCGAAGCGGCGCAGAACCAGACCGGCGCGCAGGCGATGGCGCAGGCCGCCTCGCCGGACAGCGGGCAGATTTCCGGCATCTCGGCGATTGTGCACCAGCCGAACTCGGAAGAGGTTCAGGTGCGGTACAACCAGATTGTGCCGCGGGAGATTTCGGGCTCGATGGACGATCCGCGCATCCGGCAGCTTTTGATGCTGGCCTCGGAAAATGCGGCTTCGACGGGCGTGGGCGACGGCTCGATTGACCTGCTGGCGGATGAGTGCCGTACGGACCACGGCTGCCGCGCTTCGGGCGTCAGCGATGCGCTGATTGTGGTGCTGCGCTATGGGCGCAGCGCGGAGATGCGGCGCAAGGCGCTGGAAGGATTGGCGCCATACGTGGCCGAGGATACGGATGTGCGCAATGCCGTGCTGGAGGCTCTGCTGAGCGATCCGGATACGGGCATCCGCTCGGAGGCGATCCAGATGCTGGCGCCGGCCGAGGCGGACACGAGCGTGCGCCAGGCGCTGCTTTCGGTGGCCAGCTCGGACACCGATCCGCAGGTTCGGCTTGTCTCGCGCGAGGCCCTGAGCCGCGCGCCGGTCATTCAGTAAGCATTACCCCGGATTGCGCCGAACGTCTAAAGGAGAGCGCAGCGGGTCTTGACTCGGGGGAACAGATGCGGTTTTTGGGGCCAATGTGTCGTTGGAGAAATGGTAAGAGCCGCTTGCCGTTGCGCCGGACCCTATACGGTGCGGCGGCGATGGCGCTGCTGGCCGCTGCCGCGGCGCTGATTCCTTTCCAGGCTTCCGCCCAGACGCAGACGCTTCACGCGCTCTGGGACAAGCTGCATCCTTCGGCCTCGCACACGGCCTCGCAGGGCTATCTCGGCGTGCTGGTGGAGGACGTGAACAACGAGTCCTTTACGCGGCTGAGGCTGACGGAAAAGCGCGGCGCGGTGGTGACGCTGATCGACCATGACGCGCCGGCGGGGCAGATCGGGCTCAAGGTGGATGACGTGATCCTGGCCGTGAACGGGCAGAAGGTCGAGGACTCGGCGCACTTCGGCAACCTGCTGCGGGAGTTTTCCGCGGGGAGCAAGATCAGCCTGCTGATCAGCCGCGACGGCAACGAGCAGACCGTGGCCGTGGAGCTTGTAGACCGGCGCGCGATGGAGCGCGACGTCTGGAACAAGCTGAACTCGGACGGAGGACTGTCCCAGCCGGCGGCAGGCGGAATGAACATCCTGCCGGACGGCAGCGGCGATACGCCTTCGACGGGAGCGGGCGGCTTTCATCTGCCGTTCTTCGGCAGCGAGCTGCACGTGGGCGCGATTGTGGAGCGGCTGACCGGCCAGATGGCCGATTACCTGGGCGTTCCGTACGGCGTGCTGGTGAAGCGCGTGGCGCATCGCAGCGAGGCCGAGGCCGCCGGGCTCAAGGAGTTCGACATTGTGCTGCGCGTGGGCCCGGAGCCGATTAAAACGACCGCCGACTGGGACCGCGAGCTGCGCGCCAACGAGGGCAAGCCGGTGCAGGTGGCGATTCTGCGCGACCGGCGGCAGATGACGGTGACGCTGCAGGTGGATAATAAGCGGAAGTGAGCCGGGGCTGAAGCCCCGGCAGGGACTGAGGGACGTAGGGACTAAGGGACTGGAAAACGCCCTATTAAGGTGGTCATCACTGAGCGGAGCGAGGGATTTGCGGTTGCTTTTCAGCCCCACAGTCCCCTGAGTCCCATAGTCCCTGTTTCCTTGCCCCTTTCTCATTGACCTCCGGCTGGAAAGCCGGTAAACTACTCTAGTTTGGCGATTCCTGCCTGTTGCCGTTTGGCTGGGCGCTCGTCCGGAGGGTGTTTTTTGGAACTCGTCCCGGGCTTGCAGCGTGAGGCGCAAGAGCGGCTAGCAAGTTTCCGCCCAGGTTGGTTTGGATTTTTTGTGGGGCTGGCGCGTTTGCCCGGCTCGCGGAGGAATTATGTACGCGGTTGTTCGTACCGGTGGAAAGCAGTATCGTGTCGCTCCGGGCGACGTTGTGAAGATTGAGACGGTGGCTCCGGCGTCCGATAACACCATTGAGTTCAGCGATGTGCTCGCTGTTTCCGGCGATGCGGGGCTGGTGAAGCCGGGCGCGGCCAAGGTGACGGCCGAGGTCGTCGGCGAGGGCCGCGGCTCGAAGATCCTGGTCTTCCACCTGAAGCGGAAGAAGCAGTACAAGAAGCTGCAGGGACACCGCCAGAACTTTACCGAGGTTCGCATCAAGGCCATCGAGGCCGACGGCGTGACCTACACGGCGTAAAGGCAGCTATTAGCTCTCAGCTATCAGCTTTTCGGTGCGGAAACGAACAAATTTCAGCAGCAACTACGGGCTAAAAGCTAAGAGCTGCTTTCAGAAGGGGATTGGGCAATGGCACATAAGAAGGGTGGAGGCAGCTCCACAAACGGACGCGACTCGAATGCGCAGCGGCTGGGTGTAAAGGTTGGCGACGGCCAGCTTGTCAGCGGCGGCTCGATCATCATCCGCCAGCGGGGCACGCGCATCAAGCCGGGCGTGAACGTGGGCATCGGCTCGGATGACACGCTCTTTGCCAAGATCAGCGGACGCGTGAAGTTCTCTGACCACGGCAACCGCGGGCGCTTTGCCTCGGTGGAACCGGCGGCGGAGTAATTTCCGGCCAGTTCTGACGAAGACTGGCGCTGATGAAAAACTGAATAGATTCAGAACCTGCGGAGATGCTTTTCTCAAAAGCGTCTTCGCAGGTTTTTTGTGTTTCAAATCCAGACGAGAAATTTTACGGAACCGCCGCACGGAGGCGCGCGTATCCCCCGGTGACCGGCTTGAGAGCAGGAGTTCTCTTCGGGACACATCTGCGGCACAAGGGGGAAGCATGATTGCTGACTTGCGGCTTGCCGTGCGCCAGTTGCGCAAGGCTCCGGGATTCGCCATTACCGCGATGCTGACGCTGGCGCTGGCCATCGGCGCCAATGCCATCGTCTTCAGCGTGCTCAATGCGCTGGTGCTGCACCCGCTCAATGTGCCGCACGCCGAAAACCTGTTTATGATCGAGCACACTTACAGCGGGGGAGCGGTCTTTCCTTCGCAGTCGTATCCCGATTACAAGGATCTGCGCGACCGCAACCGCAGCTTTGACTCGCTGGTAACCTACGACATCCAGGGCGCGATGGGCTTCGACACCGGCAGCGGAACTCCCTCGGTCGTCTGGCCGTACATGGTGAGCGGCAATTACTTCGACGCGCTCGGTATACATCCTTATCTCGGCCGGTTCCTCCATGCCTCCGACGAGCGCGGAAAGAACAGCGCGCCGTACGTCGTGCTGAGCTATGCCTTCTGGCACAGCCGCTTCAACGGCGATCCGCACGCCGTGGGCCGCGTCGTGCAGATCAACAAGCACCCTTACACGATCATTGGCGTGGCTCCGCCGGATTTTCGCGGCACGGAGCTTTTTTTTGCGCCGGACCTGTGGGCGCCGATCGTGGACATGCCGCAGATGACCGGCTTTGATCCGCTCGATGAGCGCGGCGACCACTTCACCTGGGTCATCGGCCACTTGAAGCCCGGCGTAACGCCGGAAGCTGCAACGGCCGACCTGAATACTATCGGCGCTGCGCTCGCGCAGGCTTATCCGAAGTCGAATGCGGGGTCCAAATTCACGCTCGCGCGTCCCGGCCTGGTGGGCGATATGCTCGGCCGTCCGGCGCGTGCTTTCATGGCCGGTCTTATGCTGCTCGCCGGGCTCATCCTGCTGGCTGCCTGCGCCAACCTGGGCAGCCTCTTTGCGGCGCGCACCGCGGACCGCGCCAAGGAAACCGCCGTGCGCATGGCGCTTGGATCGCAGCGCCGCCTCATCCTGCGCCAGCTTTTCACGGAAGCAACGCTGGTTTCGCTGGCCGGAGGGATGGTAGGCATGGCGGGCGCGGTGCTGATTCTGCGCGTGCTGAGCACCTGGCGGCCGATTCCTGACATTCCCATCAACGTGCCGGTGAATCCGGATGCGAAGACCTACGCACTGGCGCTGGTGCTGGCCCTTTTGAGCGGCTTTCTCTTTGGCCTGGTTCCGGTGCGGCAGATTCTGCGCTCCGACCCGTGGCAGGTCATCCGCTCCGGCGCGACGGGCACGGGCAGGCCGCGCCGCTTTACGCTGCGCGACGCGCTCCTGTGCCTGCAGATTGCCATCTGCGCGGTGCTGGTGACGGCTTCCCTGGTGGCGGTGCGCGGCCTCGCGCGCTCGCTTCAGAGCAATTACGGCATCCAGCCGCAGGGCGTAATGCTGGCGCGGACCGACCTGCACATGGGCGGCTACGACGGTGACCGGCGCACGCAGATGCAGCGGCGGATGCTGGACGCCGCCGCGGCAATCCCCGGCGTCTCCGTGGTAGGCTATGCGGACCGGCTGCCATTGAGCATAGGGGAGAACGATTCGTCGGTTTTTTCGGACAGCACGACCGATTTCCGGCCCACGAACTCCATTGCCGATGCACAGCAGTTCAATGTTTCGCCGAATTACTTCCGCGCCGCCGGAACCACGCTGCTGACCGGGCGCACTTTTACGCTGGACGATAAGGACAAGGCTCCGCTGGTGGCTGTGGTGAACCGCACCTTCGCGCTCAAGCTCTTCGGTTCGGTCGATAAGGCCATCGGCGGCCATTTCAAGATCTGGGGCGGCACGCGCGTGCAGGTCGTCGGCGTGGTGGAGGACGGCAAATATACAACGTTGACGGAAGATCCGTGGCCGGTCATGTTTTACTCGTTTTTGCAGCAGCCTTCGAGCGAAACCTGGATCATCGTCCGCTCTCAGCGCGGCGAGCAGGAGATTGCCGGCGCGCTCCAGCAGTCCCTGCGCCGGCTCGATCCCTCGCTGCCGATTGAATTCAAGAGCTGGGATAGCGAGCTTGATTCGGCGCTGTTTGCGGCGCGCGTGGCCACGGTGGCTCTGGGCGTGCTGGGGCTGCTTGGGGCCATGCTGGCGATTACGGGCATCTTCGGGATGGCCTCTTACACGGTAAGCAAGCGGCTGCGCGAGCTGGGCATCCGCATTGCGCTTGGGGCCAACCGGCGCGAGGTGCTGGGCGCGGCGCTGGGGCGTGCGGTTCGGCTGCTGGCGGTTGGCTCGGTGGCGGGCATGGTGCTGGGCGTGCTGGCCACGCGCGTGCTTTCGTTTATCGTCTACCAGGCCACGCCGCAGGACCCGGTTGTGCTGGGCGGCGTGGTACTCACCATGATGGCTGTGGGCATGGTGGCGGCGTGGATTCCCGCGCGGAACGCGCTCGCCGTCGATCCCATGATCCTGCTGCGCGAAGAATAAGGCGCAGCCGGGAAATTGCCGCACCTGCTTCGCCGTGCCGGAAGAGTCACTGGAAAAATTGCCGGCTTCGGCCTACGATGCTCCCAAGGCACGGCATCATTTGACCGTTTCTGGACACCGCTACCGGGAGGCTGATCGCCGCATGGGTTCCGTTCAACCGAACTGGGAGCAGCCGGCTCCCGCATCTCCTGCGCATTTTTCTTCATCCCAATCGCCCGCGGAACTGGAGGAAGAGTCGCGGAAAATCCGCCGCCTGCAGATGGTGGTCAGCATAGTCTCGCAGGTCATCGCGCAGGATGCCGCGCTTACCGTCGAAGAAGCCTCGACGATGGTGGCCGATACGCGCAGGCTGGCGCTGGGGATGTTTCCCGATAAGGAGCTGGCCTTCAACCTGATCTTCTGGCCGCGCCTGCAGCGGCTGATGCGCGAGCGCTACCGGATGCAGTAGGTGGTGAAGATTGCCTATCCCATCATCCTTTATGAAACCAGGCCGGGATG
This sequence comes from Acidobacteriaceae bacterium, assembly GCA_030038315.1. Lineage (GTDB taxonomy): Bacteria > Acidobacteriota > Terriglobia > Terriglobales > Acidobacteriaceae > Telmatobacter. The sequence continues at coordinate 7,587 of JASHPD010000318.1, read as the reverse complement.
TGAGGAGCTCTCTGCTTTTATGCAGCTACACCTAGCTGCTTGATCCTGGGGAGCTTCTTGCGCTTTGCCTGCGCAAATTCCCAATTCTTCTGCATATCAAACCAAAGGCTGGGAGAGGTTCCAAGCGCAGCGCTGAGGCGTAGTGACATCTCGGCAGTGACGCCGGCGCGCCCGTTAAGAATTTTCGAGAGCGTGACACGCGAGACGCCAATGTGCGCAGCCACGTCGCCGATATTCCGGCCCTCAAGAAACTCGCGCAGCACTTCGCCCGGGTGTGCGGGATTGTGCATTTCAGTGGGCATGGTTCCTCCTAGTGGTAATCCTGATAATCAACAAGGATCGCGTCCTCACCTTCGAACTTGAAAGTCAATCGCCAGTTTCCGTTGACCTTGACACCGTAGTGACCGGCCAGCTCACCCTTGAGAGGATGCAGGTTCCAGCCTGGCGCGGCCATATCCTGTGGTCCTTTTGCCGCGTCCAAAGTGGTGAGCTGCACGGTCAACTTTTTCGTGTGCTTCGGTTGAATACCGGTGGCGCTTCTGGTCTTAAAGAACTTCTCGATTCCCGTATGCCGGAATGACCGTATCACGCGTTAAGTGTAAATTATCGGTTTACGTAATTCAAGCAGAGCGGGATTCATCGTTTATAGATATTGCAGCGGGCTATTTGCTCTCGATTGACGATAGCTGAAAGGTGATCGTTCCCCAGAAGAGCCGCGCGCGCATCTGCACCGGCAGCCGGCGCTCGTCGTCGGTGTACCAGATCCAGATGTTGCCGCGGTTCTTCACCACGCCGGCGTCGGCCGTGGGCTGCACGCGGATGGTCTTGAAGGTGCCGAGCGGCGTGCGGACCACCTCGCGGCCTTCCACCTTGATGGTTACCGGGACGGTGTGCGTGGCGTCCACCACCGGAATCACGAAGCTCCGGCCGACGACGAGCGGCTGCGAGGCGGGATAAAAGATGCCGCTGAGCAGGTCGGTGAGGCAGCCGTGGACGGGCTCCTCAACGTGCCTGGCCCGGCCGTTGACGAGGTTTTTTTCGTCCAGCACGGATTTCTGGCCCGGATAATCAACGCGGAGGGTGGAGCTGATCTGGCGTCGGCCTTCGACGGTCTGCTTGTCGAAGCCGTAGGAGCAGCCGCGGCCGCGGTCAAAGCTGGACTGAAACTTGTCGCTGACGCGGAAAAGCAGGTTGATGGCGCCGATGGTTTCGGCCGAGGCGGCGATTTTCTCCGTGGCGCCGTCGGACTCGAAGTGGATGACGGCGGTTCCGGCAGGGAAGACGCGCCAATCCACGGCGTAGGTCAGGGTTTGCTTCTCAGGAAAGCTGAAACCGGGTTGCGGCGGCGGAAGCGTGGCGGATTGCTGCGCGGAAAGTGGCGCGGCAAGCGAAAGAATGCAAAAAAAGAGGCTTGGGAGCGTTGTATGCTTCTTCACCGGCAGGTTTCAGGCTCCTTTGGGAAGTTGGACGGTTGAGACGGTTGGACGATTCAGGGCAAAACCGCCTAGAACTGCCCGCGCAAGAGCACACTCAGCGCCGGGCGGAGTAGGATCAGGCTCAAATACAAGAGGATTGCTCCTAAGAAAGCATTGTACTCGCGGTGCTTGCGATAAAGGGCGAAAGAAAAGCGGCCACGTTCCTGATTGGGCGATGGGTCTGCCGCCGGTCGGGCAGGCCCAAAGCGGGGAATGAGCCGCGGGACGCGCCGGCAATAGGCCTCAAAGGCGGGGAAGGTCGAGCGCAGAAAGCGCTCTTCCGATGCAATAACCGGGACATAAATGGCTACAAACAGGATGGTTAGCGCAACGGCAACAGCCCAACTGAGCAGCGCCACGGCAAAACCGGCGGCAATGAGAATGGAGCCGAGATAGAGCGGGTTGCGCACCCAGGCGTAGGGGCCGGTGGTGGTAAGCTCCTGATTTTTTTTGACATAACCGGAAGCGTAAGCCCGCAGCCAGAGGCCGGGAACCACCAGCAGAAGGCTCCATGCGACAGCCGCCGGGCGCGGCGCGCGACGCCAGAGCTCGAAAAGATAGAGCGCGGCGGTGAGGAAGCCGAGCGGGACGCGGATGCGGCGGGCGGCGCGCTGCCAGCGGGAGATCCAGTCGTTGGCCGGCGCATTCATCGGGTGGAATCTCCTTGACTTGATTGGGTTAATAAATCGTCGGCGGCCTTCAGAACCTCTTCCGGCGTAATGGTGAGCAGGCCGGCCTCCGGCTCTTCGCGGCGGGTGTGGTCGCGGCGGCTTTCGGCGTGGCGCAGGACGCGGAACGAACTCCCAAAAGGCCCGTTGCGCGCCGGGTCCGTGGGGCCAAAGATGCCCACCACCGGCTTGCCGAGCGCGCAGGCAAGGTGGAGCGGGCCGGTGTCTCCGGCAATGGCAAGCGCGGTGCGGCGGGTGAGGGCGATCAACTCTCCCAGCGTACAACGGAGGGGAGTGGCAGCCTCATTCGACTCGGTTTGGATGGTTTCGGCAAGGGATTCTTCGCCGGGGCCGGCGTTGACGAAGACGCGCAGGCCGCGCCGGGCCAGTCCGGCGGCAACGGCGGCGTAGCGCTCGGCGGGCCAGCGCTTGGCGCCCCAGCCCGCGCCGGGGTTGAGCAGCGCGATTGGCTGGTTTGCGTTGGGAGCAAGGAGGTTATCGCACCAGAGTTCCGCGGCGGGATCGATGGGAAGCAGCGGCGCAACCGGCTCAAGCGCATCGCCGGCTACGGCTGCGGCTACTTCCACATCCTGCTCGATGACGTGGACGCCGCGCGTGGGAATGCGTTCCGTAAAAAGCCATTTGGCCGCCGGCTCGCGGGGAGCAGCCTCGCCGATGACGCGCCGGCAGCCGGAGAGCCTGCCGATGAGCGCCGAGCGGACCGCGCCCTGGAAGTCGAGAACAGCGTCGTAGCCGGTGGCGCGCAGGGCTTTGCGCAGCGCGGCGATCTGGCGGATAGTTTTCAGACCGAGCGGGTGGCGCGCCCAGGCCTTTACCGGCACGAGATGAACGTCATTGACGAGCGGCTTCTGCGGGTTTTGCGCGGGAGTGGATGCGGGGCCGGATTGAGCGCCGGATTCAGCGGTGAGCAGCGAAGCCCACGCGGGCTCGACGACCCAGTCGATGCGCCAGCCGGGATGGGCGCGACGAAGCGCCGTGACCGCCGGAAGCGCGTGCAGGATGTCACCCATGGCGCCCAAGCGGACCACGAGCAGGCGGAACTGGGATTGAGATTGCGACTGCGTGTGCAAATTCTGATTTTCTCACACGCGCGGTTCTATTTTTGGCCAATTGGAGCCCTCGCGCAGGCGGTTGATGAGCCAGCCGACGGCTTCCGCTTCGTCTTCGATTTCGGTGCGAAGGTCCGCGATTTGAAACGAAAGATCTCCGGCGATGGGTTGCAGGCGGATAGCATCTTTGGCCGTGGTGATGAGCGCAGCATGGGCGCGCTGTTGCGCGGCGCGGAGGCGATCGAGGTCGCGCGGGGTGTAGCGATGGTGGTCGCGGAAGACGATGCGTTCGGCGAGATGGAGACCGGCGGCTTCCAGGCCGGCGAAGAACTGTTCCGGGTGCGCGATGCCGCAGAAGGCAACCACTGGGTCCGCCATGCGAGACTCGATGCGCGGAACGTCCATGCGGCGGCGGAGCTTCCAGATGGGGCCTTGCCAGCCGCGTTTATTGAGCCCATGCTTGTTGAGCCAGGTGCGCAGCTCAGTCTCAAATTCGGCATCGCCGCCGGGAATCGCAATCACATCCGCACGCAATGCCGCAGACATCTCTTCGCGCAGGTTGCCGGCAGGCAGGAGCCGATCGTTCCAGTCGCGGCGGTGGAGCAAAAGAATGTCGATGTCGCGATAAAGCCGGCGATGCTGGAAGCCATCGTCGAGCAGATGAACGGCGGGTTTCTCCGGTGCGGCTTCGGATTCGGCCATAACGCCGGCCTCGTGGCGGTCGGCGGCAACGTAGACCGGCACGCTGGTTTCGCGCGCAATCAGCAGCGGCTCATCGCCGAAATCCTCGGCTGTTCCAGCGGGCTGAACGCGCAACGGGGTCGAGCTCTTGCGGCCATAGCCGCGCGAAAGCACATCGACATACACGCCGCGGGCCGTGAGCGCTTTGGCCAGCGCAATGATGAGCGGCGTTTTGCCCGCGCCGCCGGTGGAGAGATTGCCGATGCTGACAACGGGGCGTTCAAGCGCCCACACCGGCTTGCGCCCCGAGGCAAAGCCGCGCTCGCGCAGCGCAAGGCCGAGCCGGTAAAGCGGCACAAGCGGCGCAAGCCACGCCCTTGACGCGAAATGCGATGCAGTTGGGACCGGCGCGCTCATGCGTGTTCCTCCGGAATCAAACTTTCCGGAATCGATTCTGCGAGCAGCGCGCGAATTGCCGCAACACTGCGCGCGGTCGCGCCCGCCTGCCGCTCGAAGACTTGGCGCGCGCGTTCCCCTAATGCGCGGGCCGCGGAAGGATTGCGGAGCAAATCCATCAGCGCATCGGCAAAATCATTTCCTGCTGCGATGCGAATGGCGTCGTGCGCACGCAAATCCTCCACGATCGCGCGGAAGTTCTCATAGCTCGGCCCCATCACAACAGGCACGCCAAACTGCGCCGGCTCCAGCGGATTGTGGCCGCCGGCGGGAACGAGGCTGCCGCCGATAAAAGCAACCGAAGCGAGCGAATAAACCGAGGCCAGCTCGCCGATGGTGTCGAGCAGAAGGATTTGTCCGGGTTGAATCATGGGCTGAATGGGTTGTTGCCACTGCGAGCGGCGCAGCCATGCGCGGCCTGAGGCATCGAGCAGCGCGGCGACCGCGCCGAAGCGCTCCGGATGGCGCGGAGCCAGAATAAGAACGAGATTCGGATCGGCGGCGAGCAGTTGCGGCCACGCTTCGAGCAGCGCCGCTTCTTCGCCGCCGAGCGTGCTTCCGGCGACTACGAGACGCAAGCCTGCGGTCTGCCTGCGCAGCAGGCGCACAGCTTCCGATTCTTCCGCCGCGCGCACGTCGAATTTGAGATTGCCGCCGACAGAGACGCGCTCGGGCGCACAGCCAATGGCCTTGAGCCGCTCCGCATCCAGCTCGCTTTGCGCCAGGACGAGTGAGAGCCGCGAAAGGAGCGGCTTCCATAACGCGCTCAGCGCGCGGTAACGCGGCCACGAGCGATCGGAGATGCGCGCATTGACGACAGCGGCAGGAATACCGCGCCGGAAGCATCCGCTGAGCAGGTTGGGCCAGAACTCCGTCTCCGCAAGGATGAGCAGCGCGGGTTGAATGGCGTCGAGATACGCGCGCACGGCCCAGGGGAGATCGAGCGGGCAGTAGAAGACGCGCTCCGCGCCGAAGCGCTGCCGCGCGAGCGCCTGCCCGGTGCGCGTGGTGGTGGAGACAAGCAGACGATGCGCGGGGAAGGCTCGCTCCAGCTCGCTGACGAAACGCGAGACAGCCAGAACTTCTCCGACAGAGACTGCGTGGAGCCAGATGGCGGGCCGGCTTGCTCCGCGGAGACGGACGGAGCCTAGGCGTTTGGGCACGCGCCCCAGCCGCTCGCGGATTCCTTCGCGGTACTTTTTCGTAGCGGCCATGCGCCAGAGCCAGAACGGCGCTCCGAGGACGAGCGCGGCGAGCAGGGCCAGATTGTAGAAAAATAGAATCATGCGCTACGAATTTCGCGGAAATGCGGTCTAATCCTTCAAATGATACAGTCGATGCCGATGAGAGTTGTGTGTGCGATGGCGCTTCTTGTGCCCGGGCTTGCTGTTCCTGCCGTGGCGCGCGACCGCAAGCCGCCTCCGGCGCAGCCGGCCACTTCCTATCCGGCCGTCGAGGTGCACGTGCAGGAAAAGGTGGCCATCGCCGCCGAGCCTTACAACACAAAGCAAAAGGAATCCATCTTCCGCATCGATTACCTCGCGCACGGCGTCATGCCCATCCGCCTGATCGTGACCAACAACGGCGACAAGCCCATCTCGCTGCGCGACGCGCGGATTCTCTTCGAGACCGCCGCCGGTGACCGCATCCAGGCCGCCGAGCCCGAGGATGTGGAGCGCCTGATGACGCGCAAAGAACGCGAAGGCGGAAAGATCCCCCTGCCCGGTCCCATTCCGGCCATTCACCTCAAGCCCAAGGACAGCGACAAAAATATCGAGGCGGACTTCAACGATTTTGAGTACGCGGCCATCGTCGTCGAGCCGCACACCACGCGCGCCGGTTTTCTTTTCTACGATGTCTCGCAGTTGGACCATCCCCTGCGCGGCGCCCATCTCTATCTGAAAGAGCTGCGCAACGCCAACGGCGCCCAGTTGTTCTACTTCGAGATTCCCTTCGACAAGTACCTGCAATCGAAGTCCAGCCAGATGGACTGAGCGCTGCGCGCGGCGGACTGCGCTTCGCGCCATGCGCCGGCTCGAATGGATGATAGGATGCTCTCGTTAGCAGGCTCATCTCGCGCGGGAGATACTGGCGTGGCACAAAAGCCGAATTATGGAATCGACGCTCCGGGCGTAATTCGAAATCTCTTCCTCGCCGGCGTTTTCTTTCTCGCGATTGCGCTCCTGTTTCCGCGCGTGACTATCGGCCACATTGAATTTCAGCTCGTGCCGGGATTTCTCTGGCCTGCGGGATATTTCATCCTGACCGGCGCGCTGATGCTGATCTACTCGCTGGCCGGCAAGTTCCGCCATCGCGAACGAATGCTGGCCAAGGTGCCGTGGACAGGCGCGGAGCAGGTGCTTGATGTTGGCGCAGGGCGCGGGCTGCTGCTGATCGGCGCGGCCAAACGGCTCACCACGGGCCACGCCACCGGCATCGACATCTGGAACGCTGAGGATCTCTCCGGCAACGGACCGGAAGGATTGAGGGAAAACATTGCGCTCGAAGGCGTGGGTGAGCGCACGACCATCCTGAGCGAAGACGCGCAGAAGATGAGCTTTCCGGATGCGTCGTTCGACGTGACGCTCTCGAATCTCTGCCTGCACAACATCTACAACCGCCCTGGGCGCGACAAGGCCTGCGCGGAAATCGCGCGCGTGCTCAAGCCGGGCGGCATAGCCGTCATCTCGGACTACAAACACGTCCGCCAGTACGCGGGCGAGTTCACAAAGAACGGCTTGCAGATACAGCTCTGCCCGCTGGACTGGACAGGAACATTTCCCCCGCTGCGAATCGTGATAGCGCGCAAGCCGGCGTAACCGCGCTACTCGAAGTAAGTAGCCGAGGTCGTGTCGGTTTCCCAGATCGTGCAGTCCTTCACGCGCACGCGGCCTTCGGTCATGCTGCGAAGCTGCTGGCTGGTCTCGTCGTAAAAATAGCGGGCCAGGTTTTCCGCCGAGGGATTGATCGCCGTAAAGGGCTCAAGATCGTTCAGCATCCGGTGGTCGATGCGGTCGATCACCGGGCGCATGACCTGCTTGAGCTGCTTGAAGTCGAGCAGCAGCCCGGTCGCGTCCAGCTCCGTGCCGGAGAGCGTAACGCGCACCTTGTAGTTGTGGCCGTGCGGGTTTTCGCAGCGGCCGCGATAGTTGCGAAGGTAGTGGCCCGAGGAGAAACCGGCCTCTACGGTGACTTCGTACATAAGCTGACCTGAACTCTTGGGGGAATGCGTCCCTG
>JASHPD010000317.1 GCA_030038315.1 Acidobacteriaceae bacterium | reverse complement strand
CAGCTCGCGCGTAGCGTCGCTCTCAATCGCGCCGCCGCCCAGCGCCAGCACCAGCGCATCCTCTTCAATGAGCCGCGCAATCGTCTCCTGCTCGCGCCGCCGGAACGCCGTCTCGCCGTGCCGCGCAAAAAACTCATGAATCGGAATTCCGGCCGCGGCCACAAGAACGTCGTCCGCATCGATAAACTTCCACCCCAGCCGCGCAGCCAGCAGCGGGCCAACGGTGCTCTTGCCGGAGCCCATAAAGCCGGTCAGCACAATGCGTCGGGTCTGCGGAATCGAAACGGTCATTTCTTCCAGCATATCGGTTGTCCAGCATATCGGTTGCCTGCGCCGCCGTCTTTTACACTCAGGATCGATGCAGACCGGCAAACCCAGCCGCACCGCGCTCCGCGTGGCCATTCGCCGCGCCGCGCACCAGCTTGCCGACCATCCGCCCATCCTCAACGATCCCATCGCCGTGCGCCTCATCACGCCGCAGACCGTCGGCCCGTCTTACGCGCGCGATCTCGAGCGCGCCATGCACCCCGTGGCCCGCGACTTCCGCGCCATGATGGCCGCGCGCAGCCGCTACGCCGAAGACCGGCTCGCCGCGGCCGTCGCCGCCCCCATCCCCAATCCAGTGCGCCAGTACGTCATCCTCGGCGCCGGCCTCGATACCTTCGCCTATCGCAACCCATTTTCGGATTTACGCGTCTTCGAGGTCGATTTCCCCGCCACGCAGCAGTGGAAGCGCTGGGTGCTTTCGGTCTGCGGCATTGCCATCCCGCCGAATCTCGTCTTCGCCGCGGTGGACTTCGAGCACAAAGCCCTGCGCGACGGGCTGCGCGAAGCCGGCGTCGATCTCGCCGCGCCTGCGTTCTTCAGTTGGCTCGGCGTAGTGCCATATCTCACGCTCGATGCCTTTCGCGCCACTCTCGCAACCATCGCGCAATTTCCCGCCGGCTCTGCCGTGAGCTTCGATTACGCGTTTCCGCCCGAGACCCTGAGCGCGGAGAAGCGCGAAATCTTCAACCGCCTTGCCGGCCGCGTAGCCATGGCCGGCGAGCCATTCCGGCTCTTTTTCACCCCTGAACAGTTGGAAGCGGAGTTCCGCCATGCGGGCTTTCACCGCATCGAGCAGTTCTCAAACGACGATCTCAACGCGCACTACCTCCACAATCGCGCCGACGGCCTGCAACTCTCGCCCATCCGCCTGGGAATGTTCACGACAGCCTGGGTCTGATCGGCGTCCAACCCTTTACCATTGCCCTATGCGCAGGTTTCTTTTCGCATACTTGGCTGCAACGCTGCTTCCTCTCGCCGGCTGCGGCTATCACGCACTGGGCGCGGCCGCGCACCTGCCGCCAACGGTGCGCACGCTCGCCATCCCCGTCTTTGCCACGCACACGGACGCCTACCACACCGAGACAGTGCTCACGGAAGCGGTCATCCGCGAGTTCGCCGCGCGCACGCGCCTGCGCGTAACGCCCTCATCAAGCGATGACGCCGACGCCGTGCTCCACGGAACGATTCTCCAGCAGACCGTCACTCCGCTCACCTACAGCACCACAACGGAGCAGTCGTCGAGTTACGTCATCACGCTGGTGATCGCCGTCAAGCTCACCGACCACGACGGCAACGTTCTCTACGAAAACAGCCATTACACCTACCGCGAGCAGTTCCAGTCCACGAGCAACCTGCCGACCTATCTCGACGAGAGCCCCGCAGCCGAGCAGCGCCTCGCGCGCAACTTCGCCCGCGCCCTGGTAGCGGATGTGCTGGAAGGAATGTGAAGGCAAAGGGACAAAGGGACAAAGGGACAAAGGGACAAAGGGACAAAGGGACAAAGGGACAAAGGGACAAAGGGACAAAGGGACAAAGCTCGGATGCAGCCCAACCGGAATAGGGTGCCCCATGTCTCCCGGTTTTGGAGACATGGGAGGAAAGCCGCCCCATCCTTCGCGCACTTTGCGAAGGGCGGAATATCTTCAGTTTTTGCCTTTTATCTATAAACCCTCTGCCCCTCTATCTCTTTGTCCCTGTCTTTCTCACACCTTGCCGATCATCACTTCCGTAGCCTTAATCAGCGCCATGGCCGGATCGCCCGGCTTGAGGGCCAGCTCGCGGACGGCGTCCGCCGTGATGATGGCCGTAATACGCTGTCCGCTCACGTCGAGGATGACCTTGGCCAGAAGCCCTTCCACCGTGATCTCGCGCACGGTGCCGTGAATCTGGTTGCGGCCGCTGATGCGCGTCGTGCCTGGGGTCGCCTGCGCCTGCGGCAGTTCGAACTCCTTCAACGATTCGAGCGGAATGCGGTGATGGCCGCCGGGAGTCTTCACGGTGCGGATGCGGCCTGCGAGAATCCAGTGTTTCAGCGCCGGATAGCTAATACCGAGCCGTTCCGCCGCCTGCCGGGGAGTAAGTAGCGTGGACATCATGGTCTTTCCGTCTTTCAACGTAAATGTACACGCTGGCGGCTTGGATCGGGTGGCGAATGTGTGGACTTACCTCTCACGTTCCAGCTTCGTCGCGCAAGCGGGAATCCGCGTCGTGGGGAATCTCTCCGTCGGAACGCGCAGCGCCGGGCTGCGAGCCTGCACTTTCGGCCCAAGCAGCGAGAAGAGGAACACACGCGCCGGCAGTGGTATGACCTTCGCGCTCCTCAATAGCGTGTCAAAAGCACGAATCGCGCCGCCGGCGCGTCCGCCTGGACGCCCGGTCCCTCGACAGGGGTGATTTTCGGATGGTAGAGTTCCGCAATGTCTTGGGCCGGACGGTTTCCGGCCCTGCACGATTCCCTGGCTTCTGCCGGCTCTCTGCTGCTGCGGGCAAAGCCTGAGCGCAATTCTGGAGGATGCTTGACCGTACAGGTGTGGGTGTACTTTTTTCTGGGCGCGAGTGTGCTTGCGCTGATTGTTGCCGCTGTCTTTGCCCGGGAAGTGATGGGCTCGGAGGTCGGCACGGAAGCGATGCGCGACATTGCCGGCGCCATCAAGGAGGGCGCGGAAGCATTCCTCAAGCGGCAGTACCGGACCATCTATCTGCTTTCCGTGGTGCTGGCCGTGCTGATCTTCGCGTTCTACTGGCTGGCGGGCAAGGGCCTGCCGCTGGCGGAAAAAACCGTCATCAGCTTCTTCGCCGGGGCCATCTGCTCCGGCCTCGCCGGCTTCTCGGGCATGTTCGTCTCCATCCGCGCCAACCTGCGCACCGCCGCCGCCGCGCAGAAAAGCCTGAACAGCGCGCTTCGCGTGGCGCTCCGCGGCGGCGCGGTCACCGGCCTCAGCGTTGTGGCGCTCTCGCTGCTCGGCGTGGGCATCCTGTTCCTCGCCTT
>JASHPD010000316.1 GCA_030038315.1 Acidobacteriaceae bacterium | reverse complement strand
GCGTGATGTTCCAGATAAGCCGGACGCGAATTTTCTTCACGCTGGCCAGCGCGGATTCTCCTGAGCGGTATGACAAGGAGCAGACCGGGCTCAATCACATTGCCTTTGGCCTGGCTACACTTGAAGAGCTGCAAGAAGTTGAGGCGCAACTGAATGCGGCGGGAATCCGGCACAGCGGAATCAGCAAGGACCGCTATGGACATAAGGATTACATCTGGATGGACGATCCGGCGGGGATGCGCGTGGAATTTTATGTGCGGTCCGCGGAATAACCCTCGCGCCAACACGATTCAGGAGCGAAAGCCGAAGTCGCGCAGCATAGCGCTGACGACGACGAGAACCGTGACGGTGACGGCAGCCCAGATGCAGGTCCAGAAGCCGAGCTTGCTATAAGGGAGAAAGAGCGTGCCTTTGCTGCTTGAGAAGCGGAGGCCAGACTCGCCGGGAAGCAGCGCGGCGACGAAGACGGCGATCAGGATTCCGCCGGCCCACACAAAGGCGATGCGGAAGACGAGCAGCAAGGTCTGGCCGAGAACGGTTTGCGCGAGCATGGGCGTCTCCCCTTTCAGAATGCGGCCCTTCTGCGGTCTTCGTTCGATCCGTTGGCATACAACTTTACCGAAAAGCCATGCAACGATACAATCAGGAGAGCGCGCCGACGTAGCTCAGTTGGTAGAGCAGCTGATTCGTAATCAGCAGGTCATCGGTTCAAGTCCGATCGTCGGCTCCAGGCCTTTTTGCGCAATTCTTCCGCGTAATTTCTCCTGACACAATTTTTCTCCATACGGTTTCTCCCGGCTTGGTGCGCCTGCGCCGCCGGTTTCTCCTTTGGAACCAAAACAGACACGGGTTATCCGCAAAGATTTTCGCGCTGTCTTAATTCAGGACGGCTTATCCACGCGTATTCTTGGCATAATCGCAGCAAGAGCGGTTCCTCCTGTTCCGGGGACAAATCAGGACGGAACCGGGATTGAGGCCCGGCCAATTCTGAACCAGGTTCTGAAGAAGCACATGGGAGCAACAAAGAGTGAGCCAGAATCTTAGCCGCCCAGATGGTACACGCCAGGGCTACACATGCCCGGATTATTCCAGACAGGACGTGCTTCGCATTCTCCAGATCAGCATTCACCAGTTGCAGGGGTGGGAGCGCGCGGGCCTGATCTCAGTCCGGTCCGCCGCCCGCCCGGCTTACAGCTTTCAGGATCTCGTGCAGTTGCGCACGCTGCGCTCACTGCGCGCCGAAGACGTCTCCGCCGCTTCCATCCGTCACTCGATCGTAGCCATGCAGGCTGTTTCGGGAATGGCGAATCCGCTCGAAGAAGCCACGGTGGTGCGGACAGGCAAGCAGATTGTCTTTCGCCACTCTGGCGCGATGGTCGATCCTATCCGGCGGCAGCTTTGCTTTGATTTTGAGCGCGTGGAAGTGATGAGCGCTGCGTGCGTTGCCGCTCCGCTCCACCGGTCGCCGGCTGCGCGGATGCAGGACAAGTTCATCGCCGCGGTGCAGGCCGAGGAGGGCGGCGAAAAGCGCCGTGCGATGGGGCTTTACGAGGAGATTATCGCCGCCAATCCTGAGTATGCCGCCGCGTACATCAATCTCGGAACCATTTATTTCCATCTGCGGCAGTATGCGCGCGCTGAGGAACTGTATCGCCGCGCCACGCGGGTCGATTCCGAGTATGTGCTGGCGTTTTTTGATCTGGGCAACGTGCTGGATGAGCTGGGCCGCTTCGACGAGTCGATTGCCGCTTACCGTCAGGCCGTTGCGCTGGCGCCGAAGTACGCCGACGCACACTATAACCTGGCGCTGGCCTACGAGCGCAAGGGCGAGCGCCGCGCCGCGCTGCGCCACTGGCTGAGCTATGCGCGGCTGGACGGTAACGGCCCGTGGGCCGACCATGCGCGCGGGCAGATTCACAAGCTGCTCAAGGCGGAGCGGCTTTCGATTGCCTGGCGCGCGGACCGGTTTGTGGCGCGCGAGCGAGGCAAAGCTGCGCTGCGTCTGGTGGACTAGAGCAGAATCCGAGTAACCGTGCCTTTTTGCGCTGCGTGCGAGATACTTTTTCTTAAGAAAAAGCTACTGGACGGAGTGGCTCCGGGGTGCAGCAACTCAGATTCTGCTGTAACGGCACTCTTGTCCCACAACAGGCAATTCCCTTTCCACTCCGATGAAAATCCTGCCTGTCCACCACAACTTTGCCGCGAAAAATGAGTCTATTCCTCAGGGAAGCTCCGCCCGTGCATTCTTGCGGGGTTTCCGGTAAGTTATTGGAAAGACGTGCACGTGCCGGGAATGTCCGAGCTGTTCGATTGCCTGCACGTAAGGGTTTTTGGCGGACTCAAAAGACGGGCCCGCTCCACTTCCTAATAAGGTCCAAAAGGAAAAATCCCATGAAGATGACGGTTGCATTCCTCCGGCAAGGGCGGTCGCAGCTTTTGGCGCTGGCGGCCGTGTGTGTGCTGGCGGCCGGCTCGCTGCAGGCGCAGAGCCCGGCAGTCCGCATTCAGGCAGAGGTCAACAACTACGAATTCGCGAAGATTCCCGGCTCGCAACACCCGCTGGCCCAGCCGCGTTTCGACGCAGGACGTATGCCGGCGGCAACCAAGCTGGAAGGCATCACGCTCATCTTTAGCCGCTCGGCCGCGCAGGAGGCCGCGCTGAAGGCGCTCATCCAGGCGCAGCAGACTCCGGGCTCGCCCGGGTACCACAAGTGGCTCAAGCCGGATGAGTTCGCGGCGCGCTTCGGCATGGCGCAGGAAGATATCGACAAGGTCGAGGCGTGGCTCCAGCAGGAAGGTTTCACCATCGATTCGGTGAGCCGCTCCAATAATGCGATTCACTTCACCGGCACGGTGGCCCAGGTGGAGCAGGCCTTTGACACCGAGATGCACTACTACAACGTGGACGGCAAGAAGCACTTTGCGCCCTCGACGGCGCTCTCGGTTCCCGCGGCGATCGCTCCCGTGGTGACGACCATACGCAATCTGGACGACTTCCGTCCGAAGCCGATGCACATTCGCAGCAAGAAGGCCGTGAATGCCAAGCCCGCGTACACTTTTATCGGTGAGAACAACACGCAGTACGCGCTCTTTGCTCCGGGCGATATCAAGGTGGCCTACGACATCAATCCGCTCATCAGCGCAGGCGATACGGGCACGGGCCAGACGATCGCCATCATGGGCCAGTCGGCGATTCAGACCACCGATATTACAAACTTCCAGGATGCGGCGGGACTGCCGGCCAATCCACTGAATCAGATACTGGTGCCGAATTCGGGCTCATCGACCGTCTATGCCGATGGCGACGAGGGTGAGAGCGATCTCGATCTCGAGTGGTCGGGCGCGATTGCGACCGGCGCGACCATTGATTTTGTCTACACCGGCAGTAACCCGAACTACGACGTCTTCAACTCGTACGAGTATGCGGTTGAAGAAGACCTCGCCCCCATCATCAGCATCAGCTACGGCGATTGCGAAACAGACCTGGGCCAGAGCAACTACACCGCCTTTGAGGCGTATGGCGAGCAGGCCGTGTCGCAGGGCCAGACGGTCTTCGCTGCCTCCGGCGACTCCGGCGCGACAGGCTGCTACGGCTACACGGACCTGACCACATCGCAGCAGGACGCGGTGGCAGTAAATTATCCGGCCAGCAGCGAGTATGTCACCGGTGTAGGCGGGACGGAGATCACCTCGGCCAACGCGACGCCCAGCTCTTCGAATCCGTACTGGCAGGAAGTGCCGAGCGACAGCACCACGGGCATCATTCTCACCTCGGCCAACGAGTACATTCCCGAGATCGCCTGGAACGACGATTCGCTTAGCGCAGTCTCCGGATGCGAGGATGCCGCAGAGGACGAATACGATTGCTTGAGCGCCAGCGGCGGCGGCATCAGCACTTTGTCGCCTTCCCAGCCAACCTGGCAGTCAACGTACTTCAGCACGACCGGGGAAAGCAACCCGAGCAGCAGCCATCGCCTGGTTCCGGATGTGGCGCTTTACGCCTCGCCGAATTATCCGGGCTATCTCTTCTGCACCAGCGATGAATCGGACTGGGCAGAGGGGCAGGAAGCCAGTTGCGGTGACGGTGAGTTCTACGATGATATTACCGATTACTTCACCGTTGCCGGCGGCACCAGCTTTGCCTCGCCCATCTTCGCGGGCATGACGGCGATCCTGAACCAGGCCAAGAATTACACCACCGGCCAGGGCCTCCTCAATACGCAACTGTATTCGCTGGCCGCCAACAGCACTACCTATGCCGCGGCCTTCCATGACGTGACCAGCGGCAATAATGAGTGCACCGAAGGCTCGTCGGTCTGCCCCAGCAGCAGCGGCTACTCGGCTGGCACGGGCTATGACATGGTCACCGGCCTCGGCTCGGTGGACTTGAATGCTCTTGTCACCGCGTGGCCGGAGAGCAGCTCGACAGCGATCGGCACCACCACGACGATCAGTGCTACCAACACATCGCCAACGGTGAACGTAAGCGATGACTTCACTATTACGGTTGCCGCTGCATCCGGCACAACGGCTCCTGCCGGCACCGTGAATGTTTCCATCAACGGCGGCACGGCTACCAGCTATACGCTGACGGCGAGCACCACGACGGCAGCCTCGACGGCAACCTTCTCGAACACCTTTACGACCGCCGGCACGTACACCATCACCGCAACCTTCGAGCCGACCGATTCAACAGCCTTCAGCTCGTCCACGGGTACGACATCGGTGACGGTGCAGGGGACCAGCACCGGGACCGGCACGATTGCGGCCTCGGTTACACCCTCTACGCTTACCGTAGCCCAGGGCAATTCGGGCACGGAAACGGTTACCATTACGCCTTCAAACGGCTACACGGGCACTGTGCTTCTCGGCCTGGACTTCGGCTCAAGCGACACCACTCTGGGGAATCTGTGCTATGAGTGGAGCACTCAAAGCAGCTCCGGCGATGGCGAGATTGTCATCAGCCAGCTAAACACGGCGGAGACCGGTACTCTGACTCTCGATACCAATGCCTCCGATTGTGCAAGCTCGGACGCGGTGAAGAGAACCGGTATGCAGCCGCTGCGTCTCCTGCTGAACAAGCACACGACCGCGCGGAACCACAAGCCCAACATCATTCCTGAAGGCATTGCCTTTGCCGGATTGTTGATGATCGGTTTCTTCGGGCGCCGGTCGCGCAAGCTGCGCGGGCTGGTTGCGGTTCTGCTGCTGGCCACGGTGGGCATGGCGATCTCCGCCTGCGGCAGCAGTACCACTGGAACGGGGACTTCCGATCCGCCCAAGGGAACGTACACCGGAACCATCAGTGCGCAGGACTCGGTAACATCATCGATTACGTCAAGCACAACCTTCAGCTTTGTGATCGATTAACTTCGAGCGCAACGAAGAAAACCAAAGGCAGGCGTTCCTTGAGCGCCTGCCTTTCTTCTTGCGCGCCGAGCCATCGATCGCCCATCCATTCTTTTGATACACTCCCAGCCGGAGGCCGCGCGCTTGACTCACCCCCTATCTTCCCCGCTTACGCAGCTCAGCGAAGACGAAAAACTTTTCTATTCCACGGTGCGGCAGTTCGCTGAAGAGGAGATTGCGCCGCAAGTGCGCGCGATGGATGACGCGCAGCAGCTTGCGCCCGCGCTTGTTGAAAAGCTCTTTGCGCTCGGCCTGATGGGGATTGAGATTCCCGAAGCCTTTGGCGGCGCGGGCGGGAGTTTTTTTGATGCTGCGTTGGCGATTGAGGCGATCTCGACCGTCGATCCCGCCGTGGCAGTGCTCGTCGATGTGCACAACACGCTGGTGGTGAACGCGCTGCGCCGCCGGGGCAGTGAGGAGCAGCAGCGCAAATGGCTGCCGAAGCTGGCCGCGGACGCGGTTGGCGCTTATGCGTTGAGTGAAGCCGGTTCCGGCTCCGACGCCTTTGCGCTGCAAACGCGCGCGGAGGCCGCAGCAAACGGCTACCGGCTCAACGGCCGCAAGCTCTGGATCAGCAATGCGCGCGAAGCCGGGCTATTTATCGTCTTCGCCACGGTCGATCCCGGTGCGGGCTATCGCGGCATCACGGCCTTTGTTGTCGAGAAGGGAACGCCAGGCTTTAGCGTGGGGCACAAAGAAGACAAGCTCGGCATCCGCGCCAGCAGCACCTGTGAACTGATCTTCGACAACTGCGAGGTGCCGGCCGCGAATGTGCTGGGTGAAGTGGGCAAGGGCTACAAGATTGCCATCGAGACGCTGAACGAGGGCCGCATCGGCATCGGCGCGCAGATGCTCGGCCTTGCCGAAGGCGCATGGCATCATGCGGCGCGCTACGCGCAGGAGCGCAAGCAGTTCGGCAAGGCGATTGCCGAGTTTCAGGCGGTGCAGTTCACGCTGGCGCAGATGGCCACGGAGATTGAGGCCGCGCGGCTGCTGGTGTACAACGCCGCGCGGTTGAAAGATGCGGGCCAACCTTACGTGAAAGAAGCCGCGATGACCAAGCTCTTTGCCTCGCAGGTGGCCGAGCGCACGGCCAGCCAGTGCGTGGAGATCTTCGGCGGCAACGGCTTCGTGCGCGATTATCCTGCTGAGAAGTTCTACCGCGACGCCAAGGTGGGCAAGATCTATGAGGGCACGTCCAACATGCAGTTGATGACGATTGCCCGGCAGGTGCTGGGCAAGTGAGAGCACGCCCGCGCTTTCTTGCGCGCCGTTTGCGGCACGCATGGAGCGCGGGACAGGTTTTCGAGATCGCTCTTCGCAAATAGTGCTGCTTAAGCGTTCTTGACTTACGCAGCCCCGTCTTAAGCAGCTTTGACGAACTGCACGTCGAGGGTGATGGTCACGTCCTCGCCCACGAGCACGCCGCCGGTCTCAAGCGCGGCATTCCAGTTCAGGCCGAAGTCCTTGCGGTTGACCTTGGTGCCGGCGATGAGGCCCACGCGCAGGTTGCCCCAGGGGTCTTTCGCCGGGTCGGAGAATTCTTCCACAGCAAAGGTCACCGGCTTGGTCACGCCGTGCATGGTCAGGTCGCCGGTGACGGCGAACTCGCCCTTGCCCTTGGGCTCAACCCTGGTGGACTTGAAGGTGATCGTAGGGAACTGCGCGGCGTCGAAGAAATCGGTGCTCTTCAGGTGGTTGTCGCGATCGTCGGCGCCGGTGCTGATGGTGGCAGCGTCGATTGTCGCATCGACCTCGTGCAGCGTGTGATCGGATTCGTGCAGGGCGAGGACGCCGCTCAGGCCGGTGAACTTGCCCTTTACCCAGGAAATCATCATGTGGCGAACCTTGAACTCGGCCGTCGAGTGCGCCGGGTCCAGGTTCCAGGTGGTGGTGGACATAATGGGTGTTGCTCCTTTTGAAGTGCGTACGGGAATAGGATGCACGAGGAAATATATTTGTTACAACAACTATTTTACGGGTTTGTGAATTTTCCCTCGGATTCCACCTCTCGGGGCCGGCTCGGCGCGCCGCCGCCGCTGTGCCGTATGCTCAAAATCAGGCCCACTCGTGTCCGACTTTGCCCAATCCGTCAAGCAGCAGGCCGACATCGTTAAAGTGATCGAGGGCTACGTACGCCTGCGCAAGGCCGGAGCGACGAACTACACCGGCCTTTGCCCGTTTCACAAGGAAAAATCGCCGTCGTTTTCGGTGCACGCGGTGCGGCAGTTCTTCCATTGCTTTGGCTGCGGTGTTTCGGGCGATGTGTTTACCTTCGTCGGGAAGATTGAGAATGTGAGCTTTCCCGAATCGGTGCGGATCGTAGCGCAGAAATGCGGGATTCCGCTGCCGAAGAAGGAGTATTCGTCCCCCGAAGAAGCCGCCGAGGCGCAACTGCGTCGCAAGCTGCTCGATCTGCATGAGGCGGCAACGGCGTGGTTTGAGGAGCAACTGAGCGGACCGGAGGGCGCGATTGCGCGCGAATACGTTGCAGGCCGAGGGCTCGATCCAAAAGGAATCAAAGAATTCCGCATCGGCTACGCGCCGGATAGCTTTAACGCGTTGCGCGATCACCTGGGCAAGACAGCCGATGTGGAGACACTGCGCGCAAGCGGCCTCTTCAGCCAAAAGGAGCACGAAAACGGTACACTTGGACCGCTCTACGACCGCTTCCGCAAGCGCGTGACCTTTCCGATTGCGAATGAGAGCGGGAGGGTGATTGCGTTTACCGCGCGGACGCTGGAGACCGGCGAAAAAGCCGGCGCGAAGTACATCAACTCGCCGGAGACGCCGCTTTATACGAAAGGGCAAGTCCTCTTCAATCTCGACAAGGCGAAGTCTGCCATCCGCCAGGCTGGGTTTGCGCTGCTCGTCGAAGGCCAGATGGATTGTATCAGCGTTTATCTGCGCGGGATTCATAACGTAATCGCCACCAGCGGCACGGCCTTCACCGAGCAGCAGGTAAACATTCTGCGCCGTCATACAACGCAGCTTGCGGTGAACTTCGATCCCGATGCCGCCGGCGCCAATGCCGCCGAAAAATCCATCGCGCTGCTCACGGAAGAGGGCTTCGAGCTGAAGATCGTTACGCTCGAAGACGGCCTCGACCCCGACCGTTACATCCGCGAGCGCGGCCTTGAGGCGTATGTGAAGGCGATTCGCGGCGCGCGGCGGCAGGCGGATTACCTGATCGAGCGCGCGCGGCAGCTTTTCCCGGGTTCGAGCGCGGAGCAGAAGGTGAAGGCGATGAACTTCCTGCTTCCGCATATCCGGCGGATTCCGCAGAAGCTCATCCGCGACCAGTTCGCCGCCGACGCAGCGCAGAAGCTCGGCATCGATTCAGCCGTCTTGCGCGAGGAGCTGCGGCAGGCCGCGCTCAAGCGTCGCGACCACATGGAGGTGAAGGCCAGCGCGCTAACGGAAGTCGAGCGCGTGCTACTGCGCGCGCTGGCCGTAGTCGATCCTGAGCACGAGCCGGCTCGGCGGCTTGCAGCGCAGGCGCTTCGAGAACAACCATCCTGGTTTGAGCAGCTTGCCAGCTTCCTGGCGCTCAAGACGCTTGCGGGACGGCAGGCCGTCGATCCAATCGAGGTCATCGAGGACGAAGCACAGCGCGCGCTGCTGAGCGAGGCGCTGCTGACGGAGACGCGTCCACCGAGCGAAACAGAGGTTTTCAGCGCGCTGCAGGAGATTCACGAGCGCACATTCGAGAACCGGCTGCGGGCCATCCGCGCGCAGATTGCCGAGGCCGAGCGGCGCGCCGACTTTGCCGAACTGGCCGTGCTGACGCAGCAAAAGCTGGAGCTGGACCGGGCGCTGCGGCAACTGCACCACCAACAGCCGCCGAAGTAATCTGCTCATCCTCCGATCCTTGGGAGTTCCGAAGGTTTCATCGTCTACTCCGCGCGCAAGGTCTGCACAGGATCGACGGTTAACGCGCGCCGCAACGGCAGAAGAGCGGCCAGCAGGGATGCAACCGCCATCAGCAATGCGCAACCGGCAAAGAGCCATGTGGCGTTGCCTTTGATCTGCGTGAGCGATGCAAGGATGCGCGACGCGCCCCACGCAAGAGGCGCGCCAACGATCAACCCGGCAAGGAACAGCGCCGACAGCCTGCGCAGAACCATCGAGGCCACGGCGGCGCGGCCTGCGCCGAGGGCCATGCGAATGCCGATCTCCGGCGTTCGTTGCGAGAC
>JASHPD010000315.1 GCA_030038315.1 Acidobacteriaceae bacterium | reverse complement strand
GAGCGCGACGAATCCGGCGTCTTCTCGATGGTCCTCAAAAACACCCGCCGCTACCGCTGAAAATACGCCGCGCAAACGATTCACAGATTTGTAATCATCCACGGCCCGCGATTTCTTAGACTTGTCCCGTCATGCTCAGAGACGCTCCTCTTACCATCAGCCGCCGCGAAGGCAAGGCTCCGGACACGCACGTGATCAAACTGGCCGGCCCCATCACGCTCCCCAACCTCTTCGCTTTCCAGGACGAATTGCATAGCGCCGAGCCGCCCGCTGTCGTCATCCTCGACCTGACCGAAGTCCCCTACATGGATTCTGCCGGCATCGGCGCCATCATCAATTACTTCGTGCACTGCCGCAAACGGGACGCAAAGCTGATCGTCGCCGGCGTAAACAGCCGCCCGCTTGAGCTCTTCAAATTGGCCAGAGTCGATTCCGTCATCCCTATGGCAGCCACCATAGAAGAAGCCGAAGCGAGAGCTTAAGCGCGACAGCGCGTTGCAATGACTCTGCTTCAACCTCGGCGCCAGACAGTGGGTCAGTTTGAATCCACCGATCGAATCCGCGTTGAACTACCGCGTAATTCCCAGGTAGGCGACAATATGCCAACAGGCTGGAAATCGCTATGGAATACGGGAAGGACCCGATCCGCAATCTCCTCTTTGGATCGAAGTTTGCCGCCGTTCGCACAAAGTGATCCGGGCCGCTCTTCGCCATCAAAAGCATTTTCCGGATTGATGTAGACCGAAACCACGACAGCCGAGTGGATTTTCCTTAAGAAAATCCACCTTCACTGGAGCCGGAAAGTTCACAGTATTCCGGAAAATGCCTTAGCGAACAAACCTGGCCAGCAAGCGGATATAGGCGGTCTGGTAGGAGACGGATGGCTCAGTCACCTCCCAGGAATCGATTGGCCAACCATCGCTGAAATCGGCATAGGACTTTTGTGGCGGCTCTCCGACCGGCGGAGAAAGCGGCGCCTGCCCACAGCCGGGATTGACCTTCGGGCACCCTTTGGCCCAGGTGTAGTCCGGATTGGGGCCGCCCACGAGGTAGCCGGGCGGAGGACCGAATTTCGAGCCGCTGACGCTGCCCCAAAGTGCACTGCCATGGGCAAACCAGGTGTGGTAAAAACGGTCCACCGAATTGCTCGCACCAAATGCCTTCATGTTGGATAGATAGACCTTGCCGAGCGGATTAACGCCGTCGATATAGTGCAGATAGTCTGCCGCAGCGCTCATGGCATCGGCCGGGCTATGGCTGCCCAGGCCATAAAGCGCTTCATCGCCAAATATATTGCCGTGATTGGATTTGGTCGCGTTGCTGCCCCAGACATAGGCCGAAATATGCGCCCGGTAGGGATCGCTTTCAGCGGCCTTCCAACCGTCGTCTTCGAACCCTTTGGCAAACTCGGTCTTGATGGCAGACGAAACCGACGGTGTTGCCCCGGCCAGGCTTGCGTAGTAGACCAGGGGCGCTGTCTGCACGTAGTCGAAATCCAGCGTACGGTGCTGGGTGAAGATATGATTGTCGCGGTAATGCGCGTCGATATAGTCGCGATAGGTGGTCTCTCCAGTCAGGTCGAAGAGATAGACGGCGGCGGCTATGGCTCCCATCTCGCGTCCGTAATCGTCAACCTCCTGCTGCCCGGCCGCGAGCCCTTCCGAATGATCGCGTGGATCATTGTTGTAGAAGAGCACGTGCGGATGCGCCTGGGCCCATCCCCAGGCCTTAATCGCCCGCTCTCGCAGATCATCGGCAAATGTTTTGAGGGCTGGAAACTGTGCGTAGGTCTTGGCCGCATAGGCAAAGGCCTCAGCGCCAGCATAGGTCGCAGAGGTGGTCGCCGGGCCATAGAAGCTGGGCCCCGTAGCCGCTGAAGCCGGGCTTCCCGATGCGGATCCGAGCACCGACAGCAGGGAGCCATCCTTGTTTTGCATGCGCTCCAGCCACTCAACCTCCCATTTGACCTCATCGAGCAGATCGGGAATGCCGTTACCGGATTCCGGAATGTTGAAGTCGTCGGTAAAGGCCGCCGGGTTTTCGTGATAAGCGTGAAGGAGACCCACTACATAGTCACCGCTCCAGCGGGTATAGCGATTGAAATCGCCAGCGTCAAACCATCCGCCATGCAGATCGCGCGCTGTCGCCTTATCGCCTTTGGCGCTATAAAGTCGAGCCTCTGTGTCTTGACCTGGGCCCATATGACTCGCCTTGTCCGCCCAGCCGGCGCCCGCATAACGCGCCTCCTTGGCAAAACCGGCGCGCTGGTAATAGAGCATACGCACGGCCTGCACTAAGATCGGCTTATAGAGATTGGCCGCAATCGAAAAGGCCACGGAATCATATCCCGCCTGCTTGTCCCGGATCAGATAACGGCCCGGCGTGACAACACTCGAAAAGTCGAATTGCCAGGCATGGTCGCCTGAAGAGGGATCGACAGCACCGGCGTGCCAGGCGACAGGCGCCCCCTCAAAGACAACTGCCCCCGTCTCCACATTGACAACCTGATAGACCTTACCCGGGGCAAAGTGCCATTGGCTATCGAAACCGATAGCCGGATCACGGATAACGGCGACCTTTTTTGCATCCGGCAGATAACCAAACTGATCGACGACGATAAAGGGCGTAGGCGACACACTCCCCTTGGCACTCACTGGGAGGCTCGAACAAAAACAAAGTGCGGAAAGCCCCGCGATCAAAACCTTCTTCAACATGACCGGCCCAACCCCTTACAAAAAACCTTTGATGCCGAACCCGGAGCGACATGCCAGATGCTCAGCTCAAGGTGGTATCCAATATATCCATTGCCATAGTAACCGGAACGCTTCAACTACCTTCCTGGGCGCCTCATCGCGATTTTCTTCGTCAAGAGTTTGTGCCCCGCGGCAAGCGGTCCAGGCCCAGGCGGAACTGAGTAAACCGAAATCCGGTTGCCCATGCCTCTATTTCCGAGACATGGATGGCTGGAATCCGAGTCGTGAGCGGATAACCTGCAAATCGGAAACTACTGTCCTTACCCTGTAAATCCAAACCAGCCCACTCCCCGACACCAAAATATCGGATATAGCTCAAGTAAACTGATGAGTAGCCCACACCATGCCGAACCTCTGGACCAAAACCCGCACCACGCTCGAAATGATCAAGTGGGAGCACTCCATCTTTGCGCTCCCTTTCGCGCTCACCGCCGCACTGCTCGCCGCGCACGGCCTTCCCACGCTGCGCACGCTCTTCTGGATTCTGGTAGCGATGGTCTCCGCCCGCTCCTGCGCTATGGCCTTCAACCGCTGGGCCGACTCTGACCTCGACGCCGCCAATCCCCGCACCAAAATGCGCGCCATCCCCGCCGGCTTGCTCTCGCGCGGCTTCGTCTTCGGCTTCACGCTGCTCACCGGCCTCATCTTCCTCGCGGCCTGCGCAGCGCTCAACCGCCTCACGCTCTATCTCTCGCCCATCGTTCTCGTTGTGCTGCTCGGCTACAGCTACCTCAAGCGCATCACTCAGCTCTCGCACTTCGGCCTCGGCCTCGCGCTCGGCCTTGCGCCCGCCGCCGCATGGATCGCCGTCCGCGGCTCGCTCGACGCGCGCATCCTCGTCCTCGCCGCCGCGGTCACGCTCTGGGCCGGCGGCTTTGACGTGCTCTACTCCTGCCAGGACTACGAGCACGACCGCCAGGCCGGTCTGCACAGCATTCCGCAATCTTTTGGACTCATCGCTGCCTTCTGGACCGCGCGCCTTATGCACCTGGCCATGCTTGCCCTGCTCGTCTGGTTCGCCCAGCTCTTTGAGTTCCATCTCGCCGGCTGGCTAGGCATCGCCGCCGTCGCCCTGCTGCTCGCCTACGAGCACGCCCTCGTCTCGCCGCGCGACCTGCGCCGCCTCAATGCGGCTTTTTTCACCATGAACGGCGTCATCGCAACGGTCTTTTTCGCCTTCGTAGCCGCCGACCTGTTTTTGCGGAGTTAAAACGAAATGCCGCAGCCCATTGCCCCGGTCCCGGCCGATCCCAACGATAAAGACAATTCCACTCTCCGCCTGTGGTATGGTGCCAATGGGCGCACCAGCCAACCCGGCACGCGCCAGCCCGCTCCAACCCCAAACGAGTCAACGAAAAACGAGAAAGAAGCACCCGCAGGCATGAAGATCGCCATCCAGGGAGAACCCGGCTCGTTCAGCCACGAGGCCGCCTTGAACCTCGTGGCAGACGCCGCCATCGTGCCCTGCGCAATCTCCGTCGAAGTCTTCGCCGCGCTGTGCGAGGGCCGCGTCGACGCCGCCGTCATCCCCATCGAAAACAGCCTCGCCGGTTCCGTCTCCGAGCACTTCGATCTCCTGCTCTCCAACGACGTGCAGGTCGAGCAGGAAACCCTCCTCCGCATCCGCCACAACCTTATCGGTATCTCCGGAACCGAAATCGCCGAGATCGACCGCGTTTTCTCGCACCCCGTCGCGCTCGCGCAGTGCCGCCGCTTTCTGGCCGACCACCCCCGCATGGAGTCTTTTGCGTTTTACGACACCGCCGGCAGCGTCAAGCAGCTCGTCAGCCTGCGCGACCGCCACGCGGCGGCCATCGCCAGCGCCGCTGCCGCCCGCTACTACGGCGCGCAGATTCTCGCTGCCAACATCGAAGATAATCCGGAAAATTACACGCGCTTTTTCTTAGTCCGCCGCGGCCCTGAAGCCAAAACCGCCCCTGACGCGAACAAACTGAGTCTTGCTTTCTCCGTGGAGAACCGTCCCGGCTCGCTCGTGGCCGCGCTGCAGGAACTCTCCACGCTAGGCACCAACCTCACCAAAATTGAATCCCGCCCCGTGCACGGCAAGCCGTGGGAGTACATCTTCTACGTGGACTGCCAGCTCAACAAGCCCAACGAAGCCGCGAAAGCCATCGCAGCGCTCAAGCCTCACTGCGCCATGCTCAAATCCCTCGGCTGCTACCGCGAAGCAGGAAAAGCGAAAGACAGGGACTGAGGGGACTTGGGGACTGAGGGGACTAAAAACAAGAGCAATAAGCATCTCGTCAGTCAATGACAATCCCAGAACAAAAACCAGCGCAACTCGCAAATGCGAATTGCGCCGGTTTTCCAGTCCCTTAGTCCCCTCAGTCCCTGCTCTTAGAAGTGGTAAGCCACACCCACTGCCGGAACAAAGATGTTGAACCACTTGTTCGTTGTCAGGTTCTCCGTCGAGTTCCCGCTTCCCAGTCCGAAGGTCGGCACCTTGGTCACATACGCACGGTACTCGGCGCGGATATCGAAGCTCGGGCTGATCTCATATGCAATGCCGCCGCCATAGAGAACCGCCACCCCGGTCTGCTGCTTGGCGTCATAGGTTCCCGTGCCGCTGTTGCGGATGGGCAGGAAGATCAGACCCGCCGGGCCCGCTTCCAGAAACGGGTTGAACTTCCGGTAAACAAAGCTGCGCACAAAGGCCGCCGACATCTCCTGCGTGCGGGTCAGAATCGGCACCGTCAGCGAGTTCGCCACGATGTACCTGTACGTGTTCTGGTACGTAATGCCGTAGTTGGCTTCGAGAGCGCTGTTCGGCGTCAGCATAAAGCGATAGCTGGCCAGTGCGCCCGTTGCGTAATTGGAGTGGACCTGCACATCTGTGGAACTGGCGACAAACGGCGCGATAAGCCCGATGCCGCTGATGCTGAAATCCTGACGGCTTTCCTGAGCGCTCCCGGCAGCCGCGAATCCGGCCAGCAGGCAAAGTACGATTACGATCTTCTTCATTCGGTCCTGATCCTCACAACTGCGCAACCATCCCGGCTGGCGTCGAGCTTGTCAAAGTTTCTCCGGCGCGCCGGCGTGCACGCCGAGCCCCGCTCTCAGCATTGTAAATGGCCGGAGAGGGCGAACCGGAAATCCCGTGCCTCGTTGCGTCTGCGTCTTAGACGCGCCCACCGCAAAACCGTGATGACGGCTCACCCCGCTTTCTCCACATGGTAGTAAAACGGCGGTCCCTGCTCCCGCGCCAGATCGCGCACCGTACGCAAAAACGCCCGCGCCGCCTGCGAAAGCGTCCCATGCCGCCGATGCGCCAGCCGCAACACACGCTTGATGTCCAGCTCCGCCACCGGAATCTCCGCCAGCTCCCCCGTCTCCAGCTCATGCGCCACCGTCAAATGCGGTACCAGCGCCACGCCATTGCCCATCGCCACAAAGCGTTTGATCGCCTCAATCGTCGGCAGCTCAATATCCATATTCAGCGGCGTGCGATGCCGCTGAAACGCCTCAATCACCTTGCGCCGCAGCGGCGAAGTCACATTATGCGCAATAAACGCCTCCCTGCCCAGGTCGGCAATCGAAACCCGTCCCGCCTTCGCCAGCGGATGCTGCCGCCCCGCCACCAGCACCAGGCTGTCGCTATACACAGCAATCGTGCGAAACAACGCCGGATCAGGCCGAAACGAAACCACGCCCAACTCAAAAGAATGCAGATTCAACCCATCCGGAATCTTCGAAGCCAGCGTCCGCTGCACCGTCACCCCAATCTGCGGATGAACGCGCCGAAACGCGTCCACCGCCGGCAGAAGATACGCGCACGTGTACTCATTCGCCGCCAGTTGCAGCCGCCCGCGCTCCAGGTTCTTCAATTCCCCAAGCGCGCTCGAAGCCTCGCGCCGCAGCGCCATCAGCCGCAGCGCATAATCGCGCAACAACTCTCCCGCCGCCGTCAGTGACCCATCCCGCGCCGCACGATCAAAAAGAATCTCCCCCACAGATTCCTCCAGCTTGCGAATCACCTGGCTAACCGCCGGCTGCGTACGATGCAGCCGCGTCGCCGCGCGCGAAAAGCTCCGTTCCTCCGCCACGGCAAGAAAAGTCTCCAACTGGCTCAGTTCCATGGCGCCTCCAAAAGAAAGGGTGCAGGGTACGGGGTACAGGGGACAGAAAAAACGGCTTCGGCCTTATGCGTGATTGCGGATGAATGGCGAGGCGGCACAATGCCTCCGATGCGCACCCTGCACCCTGTACCCCGCCTCATAAGCAATTCTAATCCAATCTAAAAAAAGAATAACTTTGCCTTATATTCACCAAATCGGCGAAACTATACACAGTCCGCGGGAAAGGATCCGCAACAGGTAGTCCTATGAGCGAAAATCACGTAGCCTTTTTCGACACCACCTTGCGCGACGGCGAGCAATCGCCCGGCTGCAGCATGACCACGCAGGAAAAGCTCAGCATGGCCCACGCCCTTGAGGATCTCGGCGTGGACATCCTCGAAGCCGGTTTCGCCGTAGCCTCCGAAGGCGACTTCGCCGCGATCTCCACCATCGCGCAGGCCATCCGCAAGCCCAAGATCGCATCCCTCGCCCGCGCCAAGCAGGAAGACATCGAAATCGCCGCCCGAGCCATCGAGCACGCCGCGCGCCCGCGCATCCACGTCTTCCTCGCCTCCAGCGACCTGCACCTCGAATACAAGCTCAAGATCAGCCGTCAGGAAGCCCTCGACCGCGTCGCCGAATCCGTCCGCCTCGCGCATACCTTCGTCGAAGATGTCGAGTTCTCCCCCGAAGACGCCACGCGCGCCGACCGCGACTTCCTCGTCGAAATGGTCCGCGTCGCCATCGAAGCCGGCGCAACCACCAT
>JASHPD010000314.1 GCA_030038315.1 Acidobacteriaceae bacterium | reverse complement strand
GCCGGCACGATCTCGGTGGGACTCGAAGCGGATTGGCTGCCGATGCTCAGCGTGGCTCAGGAAACAGTCGGCTTTGATGGGACAAAGTTGGAAGATTTGAATCAAGCACCCGCATTGGTCCGGCCGGTAATAGGAGTTCAGCTTCCGTGGAACCTCA
Source organism: Acidobacteriaceae bacterium (assembly GCA_030038315.1). GTDB lineage: Bacteria > Acidobacteriota > Terriglobia > Terriglobales > Acidobacteriaceae > Telmatobacter. The sequence goes on along the minus strand of JASHPD010000314.1, from coordinate 3,960 downwards.
AGGCGTTCGCTACTGCGCCACCGCCCATCTCCACATTTGGCATCAAGCCGCGTCTCTTCGCATTCGGGTTGGAACGGCCTTTACTGGAGCGCCAGCAATGGACGCTTGATTGGCAGGGATATGGACAAGTCGGATCGGTAAAAGGCGCATTCACCTGTCCGCAGAGTGTACTGGCATATCCTCCTGGCTCACCGCAAAACCCCACCGATTGCGTAGGACTATCTGCCGATATAGCTTCGCTGCACTTTGCAGGAATGCAGTTTCAAGTGGCGCACCCTCTCCCTCGGTTGCCGAAACTGGTTCCTCACGCCTCAGTGGCCGGCACTTTTGTGGATGTCGCTTTTCAATCGCACTCGCCAATCACCGCTGGCTTGGCGCAAACGCGTCAATGGACGCGCGGCGGGATGGTCTCGACCGCGGACGGCACCAGCTATCTGTTCACTGCGCGGATTGCCTTTACAGTGGACTTCTTTTATGCGCCTCTAGCGGTCAGTCGCACCGCAGGCGCGCCCGTGACGAACGACGGGTTATTTAACGTGCGAGCGCTGCTGAGTTATGACTTCGGCAATAAAGCGAAGCAACATTGATGGGGTATCGGAGGAGGGAGTGTTTCTAGGTCGAGTTGGATCGGGCTCATGTTCTGCAATCGAGAACTTATCACTGGCGATGGATTCCTCCACGGCCAACGCAGCCTCGCTCTCGACTCATTGATAAAGTTCAACCTTGAAAACGCCTGGAATACGGCGAGCGGCTGGTTTCGGATAAGTTGGCGCGAGTCTCAGACATCGAGATTACCCAATTGGAGATTTCGCTGTGCTAAAGGTTGCACGGCAGTCTGATCATTTGTCTGTGATCGAAAAATAGAAGGTGACCTGCTAATCCGTGCCAACTGGGGCACACGGTGTTATGGAAACCATTCTCATCGTCGAAGACGATCCTCACGTTCAGAAGAGCCTAACGCGGTTATTTCAGTCGGATGGGTACAGCGTGGAGGTTTGCGGTGACGGTCTATCGGCGATGAGTGCATTTCGAAAGGGAGCTCCGATAGCGATCATACTTGACTTAATGCTTCCAATACTCTCGGGGAAGGATGTCTGTCGTGAAATCAGGAGAGAATCACCTCGCCCCGCTATTATTGTCGTGAGTGGTTTGACGGACGAATTTGACAAAATCTTACTTTTGGAACTAGGGGCTGACGACTACGTTACGAAACCATTCAGTTCCATAGAATTGTTGGCGCGAGTGAGAGCGGCAATCCGTCGCGCCCAAGAGAGTGCGAACCGCTCCGATCAGATTCGTTTCGGAGAAGCATCCGTCGACTTTACTAAAATGCGAGCGAGCGTTTCTGGCAATCCTGTGTGCCTTACGGCTTACGAGTTCAGAATGCTTAAGTTTCTGGTGCAAAATATGGATCGTGCCGTTCATCGATCCGAGATACTCACCGAGGTTCTTGGGTATGAGGCCCATTGTGAGAGCCGCATCGTAGACAACGTTATCCTTAAACTTCGACAAAAGTTGGAGAGGGACCCGGCTAATCCGGTTCACATAGTGACGGTTCGCGGCTTAGGCTATAGGTTTGCAGTTTAGCGAATACTTCGGCAACTGCCGGCATGGCATTCTATGACTCTATCTATACCTATTACTCTACATCCCGTCTGGGCGAGCGGCTACATCTTCTTGCCTCAGAGAACTATGCTACAACATCCGCCCTGAATGCCAGGTTGCGCATCGAGTTACCTCAACAATCCAGCTTTACCTTCGTTCCAACCATACTGACGTACCGATAAATATCTATTAACGCGGAAATCAAATTACCTGTCAACAGGTGATGACAAAGATATGACAATCTACAGACATAGTTCATCTGCGTATGTGCTTACAATGAGGAATGTGATGGCAGGCCGATAAGTTATCTATTAGCCAGGCGTCCAGACGAATCTCGCTACCGTCGCGCCGTAGCATCCAGTTTGTGCGGTAACAGGGCAATCGCGCGCGACAGATGAGCGTTATCGTGATTTCACTCAATGACAACCCGCAGTATGGACCGTATGCGCTCTGTGGCTGGCATTTGGAGTCGGCCATTCCGCTTCTCGAACTAACGCCCTGGAACGGCGCGCAAAAATCGAGCCCCGAGGAGACCGTACGGATCGAATTGCAGAGATTGCCTCTGTATGAGCCTGAGGCACCCTTTTTTACCAATGGTGAGGACGGAGTTTGCCTCCGCGTGAAGGGTGTCGCGGGCTTCCGGGTGAATTCCGGGGCCAACCACGTAACCGTTCAGCCGGAAGAGGATGCCGATCCGCTTTTGCTGCGTGCCTATCTTTTCGGGTCTGTGCTTGCAATTCTCTGTTACCGGCGCGGATTGTTTCCGCTGCACGGATCTTGTGTGCTTTTGGATGGTGAAGCCGTGGTCTTTTCCGGCGCGAGCGGAGCGGGGAAGTCCACTCTTGCGACCGCGCTGGCGCTGCGCGGCCATCCCCTGCTTTGCGATGATGTTTGCGCGATTGATCTGAGTAACCCGCAGCGGCCGATGCTCAGGCCGGCTTTTCCTCGGGTCAGGCTACTGCCAGATGCGATTGATTGTTTTCAAATGGGTGAGGCAGTTACATATTCACGGGCGGCACAGGGACGGAAGGGACACTTCGGCATGGCCGCCATTCAACCTGGGGAAGCAATTCAACAGCCAGTTCCATTGGGGGCAATCTACGCGCTGGATACGACTGTAGGAGACCAAGCGAGCCGATCCCTGCTCCGGGGCAAAAACGCATTCGCTTTTATTGAAAGCCAGGCCCATCGTGGATGGATGGGCCGGAAGCTCGGCTTAGGCGGACAGTTGTTTGGCCATATTGCCATGCTGGCTGCGACTGTGCCCGTATATCGTCTGGAGCGCCCATGTGCTCTTGACCGTGTGGACGAAGTTGCCTGCCTGGTGGAAGCCGCACATAACGCGGTTGACATGTCCACCTGACGAGAATGCGCCAAGGGGCGCGCAATCGCGAGAGGATCGCTCACAATGACTGACGACAGATTGATTGCCCGGCGCGAAGGATGGATTGCCGCGTGGGTGGACGAAAACCTTATTATGATGCACGCCGAGAGCAAGTTTTATTTGAATCTTACGGGGTCGGGCGGACGTATATGGGAGCTGCTGGAGTCGCCGCGCAGTGTTTCGGATTTGTGCGAGACTCTTGGTCGCGAGTTTGACACGGAGCCCGACGCGGCGCGGCTGGAGGTGCTCCCGTTCCTCGATCAGTTGCTTTTGCGAAAGGCCATCGATGTCCATCCTCCGGCTTTACCATAAATTTCGCGGCCTTTCGTGGAGGCAGCGCTCTCTTCTGCTCGAAGCGATGCTCTGGCTGGTCGTGGCTAAATTCGCCCTCGCACTTGTCAGATTTCCGCTTATTGCTCGCCACATCGGCCGTTTGCATCCTCCCGCAGATCTCAGGGACAATCCGAGCAAGGATCGGATGGTTGCACGGGAAATCTCCTGGGCAATCGACCGATCTGCCCGACTACTGCCTGTTCGACTTGTCTGCCTGCCGCGGGCGCTGGCCGCATGGCAAATGCTGCATGTGCGTGGGATCTCGAGCCGCGTCCACTGCGGTGCGTCACGCGATCAAAACTGTGCGGCCTTGATCGCCCATGCCTGGGTCGATGTTTGCGGCGTCGAGGTCACTGGTTATCCCGAGGCGCATCACTGCGTCGAAATCGCTTTCTTCGCGCGGTGACTGTTGACGAATGGTAGATTGCGGCATGGCCTGCACTTAGGAACTCGTTGAAATAGGCGTCTATTTGGAGTCGAGGTATCGAGGTGGCTCGTCTAACAGACATGCGTGGAGACGAGCGGGTGCAGGACGGGATGTTCAGCTATGTTTCCTTGGAGCAGCGCGTGCCCCAGGATCATCCGTTGCGGGCGGTTCGCAAGCTGACCGATGCGGTGCTGCGGACACTCAACCCGGA